>NZ_JBEOXE010000016.1:0-127806 GCF_040296485.1 Streptomyces sp. NPDC002138
GCGGCCGGGCTACGACGGGCACGGTCGGTCGGGCGGCGCGTGCGGCCGGTCGGGCGGCGGGCACGGCCGGTCGGGCGGCGCGTGCGGCCGGGCTACGACGGGCCGAACAGGGCGTCCTGAGCCGCGTCCCGGGCGGCCAGCCGGGCGCCCTGCAGGACCGCCGGGTCACCGAGGGTGGTGGCCCGGACCTCGGTCGGCACCGGGGTGAGCGAGGCCAGCCGGGCCGCGACCCTCGCCGCGAGGGCGGGGCCGCCCGCGCGGCCCAGCTCGCCGCCGAGGACCACGCAGCCGGGGTCCAGTACGGCCGTCACCGCGGCCACCCCCAGGGCGAGGCGCTCCGCGTAGGCGTCGAGGAAGGCCTCCCCGGCGGCCCCCGCCGCGGCGTCCTCCACCGGCCCGGTGAATCCGTGCGCGGCGGCCAGCGCGGCCACCGCCTCCCGCCCGACCAGCCCGTGGAAACCGCCGCCGCAGTCCGTCGCGGAGGGCAGCCCCACCGTGCCCGGCACCGGCAGGAAGCCGATCTCGCCCGCGCCCCCGGACGCGCCGCGGCGCAGCCGCCCGTCCAGCACCACGGCGGCGCCGACCCCGGCGCCCAGCCACAGCAGGACGAAGGAGTCCACGTCCCGGGCCGCGCCCAGGCGCTGCTCGGCCAGGGCAGCGAGATTGGTCTCGTTCTCCACGACGACCGCGGCGGGCAGCCGCCGCTGGAGCGCGGCCACCAGGTCCCGGTGCCAGGAGGGCAGCCCGCTCAGGCCGCGGAGCTCGCCGCTGGCCGGGGCGACCAGGCCGGGGGCGCCGATGACGACGGTGTGCAGCGGCGTCGCGCCCGCTTCCCGGGCGAGTTCCTCCAGCCGGGTCACCGCTTCCTCGACGGCATCGGCCGGGAGCGGCGCGCGGGCCAGCGGGTGGCCGAGCAGGTCGGTGATCACCGCGGTCACGCCGTCGGTCCGTACGTCCAGCGCGGCGAGGTGGGCGAGGCGGGCGACGATCCCGTAGAGCCGGGCGTTCGGTCCGCGCCGCTGCTCGCCGGATTCGCCGACGACCTCGATGAGTCCGGCGCCGGTGAGGCGTTCGACGAGGTCGGCGACCGACGGGCGGGAGAGGCCGGTCAGCTGCTTGAGCTGGGTCGCGGTCAGCGGCCCTTCCTCCTGGAGGAGCCGGAGCGCGAGCCGGTCGTTCATCGCCCGGGCCGTACTCGGCGAGGCGGGCGAGGGAGCGGCGGGTGCGGGGGCGGAAGTCACCCGGCCATCCTAGGAGGGACCGGACACTTATTTATCAGGCAGGGTCCCTGATAGTTTGGCTGCCATGACCGGGGAAACGGATCTCGCACCGCGCCGCCTGCGCCGCGCACGCATCGCCATAGCCGCCGTCTTCTGCGCCCACGGCGCGGTCACGGGCAGCTTCGCCACCCGGATCCCCTGGATCCAGGACCACGCCCAGCTCAGCGCGGGCACCCTGGGGATGGCCCTCGCCTTCCCCGCCGTCGGCGCGGCCCTCGCCATGCCCCTGGCCGGGCGGATCAACCACCGCTTCGGCGCCCGCAACGCGCTGCGCGGGCTGATCGCGATGTGGACCCTCTCCCTCATCCTGCCGAGCCTCGCCCCGAACCTCCTGACCCTGTGCCTGCTGCTCCTCGTCTACGGCGCGAGCGCGGGCATGTCGGACGTGGCGATGAACGCGCTCGGCGTCGAGACCGAGAACCGGCTCGGCCGCTCGATCATGTCCTCCCTGCACGGCATGTGGAGCGTGGGCGCCCTGATCGGCTCGGCCGCCGGTACGGTCGCCGCGCACGCCGGAGCCGATGCCCGGGCGCACCACCTGGTCGCCGCGCTCGCGCTGACCGTCGTCGGGCTGGTCGCCGTGCGCGGCGTGCTCGACCTGCGGGGCGGCCACGAGGAGGAGGCGCCCCCGCACTTCGCGCTGCCGCCGAAATCGGCGCTGGTCATCGGCGCGATCGGCTTCTGCGCGGTCTTCGCGGAGGGCGCGAGCATGGACTGGTCGGCGGTCTACTTCCGGGACGTGCTGCACACCGACGCCGGTCTGGCCGCCGCCTCCACCACGATGTTCGCGCTCACCATGGCCGCGGCCCGGCTCGCGGGGGACAAGGTGGTGGACCGCTTCGGCGCGGTGCGCACCGTACGGGCGAGCGGGCTGCTGGCCACGGCGGGCGGCCTGCTGGTGGTCCTCGTCCGGCACCCGGCCGGCGCGCTCGCGGGCTTCGGCCTGATCGGGCTCGGCATCGCGGTGGTGGTCCCGCTGGCCTTCGCGGCCGCCGCGCGCAGCGGTCCGGCTCCGGCCCAGGCCATCGCCGGGGTGGCGACGATCACCTACACCTCGGGGCTGATCGCGCCCTCGGCCATCGGCGCGGTGGCCGACGCGACCTCGCTGGTCGTGTCCTTCGGCCTGGTGACGCTGCTGGCGCTGGCGCTGGTCGCGGGGGCGACCGTACTGCGCGCGAAGCCGGGCGCGGGGCCCGGTACGGGCCGGGCGGCGCCCGGCGCGGACCCGGCGGCGGGCCGGGCCGGCGACCCCGCGGGCCCCGCGGCGGCCAATCAGGACGAACCTGCCGCTATCCAGCCGTAATATGACCTCGGCCGTCCTCGGCCCGGTCATCGATCCCCCCACCCGCGGCACCACCCGCGGCGCAGTCGGCATACTCGGCACGTTCGACCCACCGGTCGGCACCCACCCGGTCGGCGCCCGCGGCTGCCTGCCGCATCGCGAAACGGAGTTTCACCATGGGCCTCGGCGTGCGCTGGACCCTGCACGGCGACGGGCGGACACCCGCCCCCGGCGCGGTCGTCCGGCCGGACGAGCGGCTCTCGTGGCCGCGCACCGCGGGGCTCGGCGCCCAGCACGTCGTCGCCATGTTCGGCGCGAGCTTCGTCGCGCCGGTCCTCATGGGCCTGGATCCGAACCTGGCCATCATGATGTCCGGCGTCGCGACGGTGATCTTCCTCCTCGCGACCCGCGGCCGGATCCCGTCCTACCTGGGCTGCTCGCTCTCCTTCGTCGGCGTCGCCGCCGCGATCCGGGCGGGCGGCGGCGGCAGCGCGACCGTCACCGGCGCCGTCCTCGTCGTCGGCGCGGCCCTCTTCCTCTCCGGCCTGGCCGTCCGGTACTTCGGCGCGCGGATCATCCACGCGGCGATGCCCCCGGTGGTCACGGGCGCCGTCGTGATGCTCATCGGCTTCAACCTCGCTCCGGTGACCGCCTCGACGTACTGGCCCCAGGACCAGTGGACGGCCCTGCTGGTGATGGCGTTCACCGGCCTCGCGGTGGTGTGCCTGCGCGGGTTCTGGTCGCGGATCGCGATCTTCCTCGGACTGCTCTTCGGGTACGGCGTCTCCGCCCTCTTCGACCTGCTCTTCGGCAAGATCCACTCGACGGTGGGCGGCCCCGACGCCGTGGACCACTGGCGCCTGGACCTCTCCGGCGTGGGCAAGGCCGACTGGATCGGCCTGCCGTCCTTCCACGCCCCGCAGTTCGAGTGGTCGGCGATCCTGATCGCGCTGCCCGTGGTCATCGCCCTCATCGCCGAGAACGCCGGACACATCAAGGCCGTCGGCGAGATGACCGGGGACGCGCTCGACGACCAGCTCGGCACCGCGATCGCCGCCGACGGCGCCGCCTCGATGCTCTCCACCGCGCTCGGCGGTCCGCCGAACACCACGTACTCCGAGAACATCGGCGTCATGGCCGCCACCCGCGTCTACTCCACCGCCGCGTACTGGGCCGCCGCCGGGTTCGCGCTGCTCTTCGGCCTGTGCCCCAAGTTCGGCGCGGTCGTCGCGGCCATCCCGGGCGGGGTGCTCGGCGGGATCACCGTCATCCTGTACGGCATGATCGGCCTGCTCGGCGCCCAGATCTGGATCAACGGCCGGGTGGACCTGCGCAATCCGCTGAACCTCGTGCCCGCCGCGGCGGGCATCATCATCGGCGTCGGCGGGGTCGGCCTGAAGATCAGCGACAACTTCCAGCTGGGCGGCATCGCGCTGGGCACGATCGTGGTCGTCACGGGCTACCACGTCCTGCGCTACTTCGCCCCGGCGCACATGAAGGAGCGGGAGCCGCTGCTCGACGCGGGCACGTCCACCTACGACGACCGCGGCGGCGAGGGCCCCGAGGGGGCGCCCCGCGCCCCGGGCGCCCCCGCCGGGTCCTCCTGACCCTCCCGGCACGGGCAGGTTCGCCCGAACCGGCGAAGTACCGGGCCAACCCTCCCGGGAACCGCCGCCACCTGCGAACCTGCCTCCCATGGAAGCGGTGCTCGCGCGGATGCGCGCCCTGGAAGAGCGACTGCCCGAACACGACGGCGTCGCCGTCTTCAACCGGGTGTACCTGACGGTGACCGAGACCCTGCACCGCCGCATCGAGCACGGCGGGTTCCCCGGGCCGCGCCGGGCGGCGGTGCTGAGCGTGCGGTTCGCCGAGCGGTACCTCATGGCCGTCGACGCCGCCGCCGAGGGCGACCGTACGCCCGCGTGCTGGCGGCCGCTCTTCCAGTACCGGCGCCACCCCGGCGTACGGCCGCTCCAGTACGCCCTCGCCGGGATCAACGCGCACATCGGGCACGACCTGGCCCTCGCCGTGGTCGCCACCTGCCGCACCCTGGGCTGCGAACCGGCGGCCCTGGAGGCCGACTTCGACCGGGTCGGCGACACCCTGGTCGCCCTGGAGGAACGCATCCGGGAGGACCTGATGCCCGGACCGGACCTGCTCCAGATCGCCGACCCGCTGACCCACCTGATCGGCTCCTGGAGCCTGCAGCGCGCCCGGGACGGCGCCTGGGCCTCGGCCCGGCTGCTGTGGACCCTGCGCCGTTCCCCCGAGCTGGCCGAGGAGTTCGAGGAATCCCTGGACGCGGGCGTCGGCCTGGTCGGCCGCTGCCTGCTGACGCCCGTCCGGCAGACATCCGGAGCGACCTGGCCGGTGCGGTTCTAACCTCGGTCCGTGACCAGCTTCGCCACCCACCGCCTCCGGGTCCACGACCGGGCCCGCCCGCCGCACCGCCGCCTGAGCGCCCTGCGCACCTGCCTCACCCAATTCGCCCCGTACGGACTCCGGGCGACCTACCACCACCTGTGCGCGAGCGCCCGCGTCCCGGCGGACCTGGGACAGGACCCCGAGGCGCTGGTGCGGGCCGTGGAGGAGCTGCACGCGGCGCGGGAGGTCTGGACGGCGGAGTTCGCCCGCTGGCGGGAACGGCGCACGGCCCAGAAGCACGCCGGGGTGCGGGTCCCCGATCCCGCGGAGCCGCCGCGGCGGCTGTGGTGCCCCGACATCGGCTTCCATCCCACGCGTCCGCTGCCCGAGGTGATGGAGCGCGTCCTGCGCGCCGGCCGGGGCCCCGGGTGCCCGGTGTGCGGGGAAGGCCCGGGCACCACCGAGTGGCACGACGGGTGGAGCGTGCACCGGCTGTGCGCCCGGTGCGGGGTGAGCCTGGGCGCGCGCGACGCCGAGCCGCCGGACCCCGGCCTGAGCGGGACGCATGAGGAGCGCTGGAAGGCGGTGTGGCGGCGGGAGGCGCGGGGTGCGTAGCGGCGCCCCCCATGGAAACGGGCCGCCGCCGCGCTCGTGGCGCGGGGGCGGCCCGTGGTCGGGGGGAGCGGCCGGGGACGGTCAGTCCTCGGGCAGCTCGACCGGGGCGATGGCGTCGTAGAGGTCGCCGGGGCCCGGGTTGGTGGCGTCGGTCTCGCCGCCGAGGTGGCGCATGACGCCCCACACCGCGTTCAGCGCGGTCTGTACGGCGCCTTCGGCCCAGCCCGCCGTCCAGGAGATGTCGTCGCCCGCGAGGAAGATGCCGCGCTTGTCCTCGGGGAGGCGGTCCTGCATGAAGTGGGTGAACAGGCGCCGCTGGTAGCGGTAGTGGCCCGGCAGGTTCGCCTTGAACGCGCCCATGAAGTAGGGCTCGTTCTCCCACGAGACGGTGACGGGGTTGCCGATGATGTGACGGCGGATGTCGACCTTGGGGTAGATCTCGCCGAGGGACTTCAGCATGACCTCCATCCGCTCGTTCGCGGACAGCGGCAGCCACTTGAGGCTGTCGTCGCACCAGGTGTAGGAGAGGCAGATGGTGGCGGGCTTGTCCGGGCCGTTGTCCAGCAGGTACGTGCCGCGCGTCATCCGGTCGGTCAGCGTCATCGACATGACGTCGCGGCCCGTGTCCTCGTCCTTGTCCAGCCAGAACGGCCGGTCGACGGGGATGAACAGCTTCGAGCTCTCCATGTAGTGGGTGCGCTCGATCGCCGTCCAGTGGTCGATCGGGAAGAGCGTGTCATCGCACTCGATCTTGGACAGCAGCATCCACGACTGGGCCGTGAAGATCGCGGCGCGGTACGTGCGGATGTCGCCGGACGCGTCGGTGACGGTGATCCGGTTGCCCGCCGTGCGGTGCAGCCGGGTCACGGCCGGGCGCGGGGTGCCCTCGTGCAGGGTGGACAGCGAGGTGCCCTGGGCCCAGTGGACGATCTTCTCGGGAGCGCGGTCCCACATCCGCAGCGGCAGCTGCTGCGAGCCGCCGACGATGCCCCGGTGGTGGTCGTCCGCCTCGGTGTAGACGACGCGGAGGATCTCCAGGATGGAGTTCGGGAAGTCGGTGTCCCAGCCGCCCGTGCCGAAGCCGACCTGGCCGAAGATCTCCCGCTTGCGGAAGGACTGGAAGGCTTCGGACTTGCAGAGGAACCCGTAGAAGGTCTCGTCGTCGAGCTTCTCGACCAGCTTCGCCCAGATCTCGCGGATGCGCGGGACGTCCCGCTCGCGCATCGCGGTGTTCATGTCGGAGAAGTCGGCGCCCTCGTCGAGGCAGTCGTTCCACGCGGCGGCGACGTCGCGGTAGACCTGCGGGAGGTCGGCGATGGTCTCGGCGTAGTGGGTCTCGCCCTTGAGGTCCACGACCGTCGAGGGGGTGGCCTCGGCGAGCGGGTTCGGGAAGGGCTCCGTGACCAGGCCGACGAGGTCGATGTAGTGCTGGAGCGCGGTGGAGGACGGCGGGAAGCGCATGGCGCCCATCTCCGCGGTCAGACCCTCCGTACCGGCGCCCTCGAAGCCCACGGTGCGCAGCCGGCCGCCGATCTGGTCGGCCTCGTAGACGACGGGCTTCAGGCCCATCTTCATCAGCTCGTACGCGGCGATGATGCCGGAGAGCCCGCCGCCGATGACGGCGACCTCCGTACCGTGCTCGGTCGCCGGTATCTGGCCCAGGCCCGCCGGGTGGGCGAGGAAGTCGTCATAGGCGTACGGAAAGTCCGGGCCGAACATGGTGATCGGCGGCTGTCCGTCGCTGTGCGGGACGGCGGTGGTGGGCACCGTGGACGTCATGGGGCACGTCTCCTTGCGGCAGAGCTGGGGGGGAGGTGGTCAGATCAGGGAGGCGTAGAGCCCGGGGCGGCGGTCGCGCAGGTACGGATTGTTCACGCGCGACGCCTCGAGCAGCTCGGGGTCGACCTCGCCGAACACCAGCTCCTCGCCACGGCCCGCGCGGGCGCGGGTCGCTCCGTCCGGGGCCGCCAGGGAGCTGAGGCCGACGAACTCGAACTCGCCCTCGGGGCCCGTGCGGTTGACGTACGCGATGTACATCTGGTTCTCGAAGGCCCGTACCGGCACCAGCTGCTCGGCGACGAACTGGAACGGGTGCATCTGCGCCGTCGGCACGAGGAGGAGGTCGGTGCCGGCCAGCGCGTGGGCGCGGACGTTCTCCGGGAACTCGACGTCGTAGCAGATCATGATGCCGATGCGGAGGCCGTTCAGTTCCGCCTGGACGACGGGGGTGTCGCCGGGGGTGAAGGCGTCCTGCTCGAAGCAGCCGAAGAGGTGGGTCTTGCGGTAGTTCGCGAGCCGGGCGCCGTCGGGGCCGACGAGCTGGGCGGAGTTGTAGACCGCCGCGCCGTCCCGCTCGGGGTAGGCGTACAGCACGGCCACCCCGTGGCGGCGGGCGATCTCGCCGACGGCGACGGCGGACGGGCCGTCGGCGGTCTCGGCGAGCGCGGCGACGTCCTCGACCTCGAGGGCGTACCCGGTCAGGAACATCTCGGAGGAGACGAGGAGCCCGGCCCCGCTGTGTGCGGCGCGCGCGGCGGCCTCGTCGAGGGCCTTCAGGTTCTCGGCGACGTCGCCGAGCCGTCCGGAACTCTGGAGGAGAGCGGTGCGCAGCGGGGGCATGGACGACCTCTGGGGCAGGAGGGGTGGTGTCCTATAGACGGTACGGGCGGGGGTTCGGCGGCGACAAGGCGTGTCTGTTGCGTCCATCCCAACGATTCGTTGCGCATTTCAGGCCCCGCGCAGCGATTCGTTGCGTCATCCCTCGGGTGTGCGCAGCCTCGCGGCGGCGGGCGCCGGAGGTCGTGCGCGGGGGCGCCCGGGCGTTACGCCGGGGCGCCCGAGGTGAAGCGGCGCAGGAGCGGGGAGAGGACCAGGACGGACTTCGTCCGCTCCACGAACGGCTCGCCCGCGATCCGCTCCAGCACCCGCTCGAAGTGGCGCATGTCCGAGGCGAAGATCTGGACCAGGGCGTCCGCGTCGCCCGTCACGGTCGACGCGGACACCACCTCGGGATACCGCTCCAGACCCCGCCGGATGTCGTCCGGCGAGGTGTTGTGGCGGCAGTAGATCTCGATGAAGCCCTCGGTCTCCCAGCCCATGGCGGCCGGATCGACCCGGACCGTGAAGCCGGTGATGGCTCCCTCGGCCCGCAGCCGGTCCACGCGGCGCTTGACGGCGGGGGCGGAGAGCCCGACCTCGGAGCCGATGTCCGCGTAGGAACGGCGGGCGTCCTCGGCGAGGGCGTGCACGATGCGTTCGTCGAGATCGTTCAGTCGCACTGCGGGTGGATCACTTCTCTGCCGTGGCCAGTCGGGAGCGGCGGATGCCGTACAGGAAGTACACCACGAGGCCGACGGCCATCCAGACACCGAAAGCGACCCACGTGGCGGACGGCAGGCTGTACATCATGTAGGCGCAGGCGAAGAAGCCGAGGATCGGCGTCACCGGGAAGAGCGCCACCTTGAACGTGCGGGGCATGTCGGGCTTGGTGCGGCGCAGGATCACGACGGCGATGTTGACCAGGGCGAAGGCGAAGAGCGTGCCGATGCTGGTGGCGTTCGCCAGCTCACCCAGGGGGATGAACGCGGCGAGGGCGCCGCAGAAGAGGGAGACGATCAGCACGTTGGCGCGCGGGGCGCCGGTCTTGGCGTCGACCTTGGCGAAGACCTTGGGGACGAGGCCGTCGCGGGACATCGCGAAGAGGATGCGGGTCTGGCCGTAGAGCACCGCGAAGACCACGGAGGCGATGGCGACGACCGCGCCGGCGGCGAGGACGACGCCCCAGAAGCTGTGCCCGGTGACGTCGGTCATGATCTTCGCCAGCGCGGCCTCGGTGTTGCCGAAGTCCTGCCAGGGCATGGCGCCGACGGCGACGAAGGCGACCAGGATGTAGAGGACGGTCACGATGCCCAGCGAGAGCATGATCGCGCGCGGCAGGTCGCGCTTGGGGTTCTTGGCCTCCTCACCGGCGGTGGAGGCGGCGTCGAAGCCGATGTACGAGAAGAAGAGCGTGGAGGCGGCGGCGCTGATGCCGGTGACGCCGAGCGGGGCGAGCGGCGTGTAGTTGCCGGACTTGATGCCCATGACGCCGATGCCGATGAAGAGGAACAGCGTGACGATCTTCACCACGACCATGATCGTGTTGATGCGGGCGCTCTCCTTGGCGCCGCGCATCAGGAAGACCATGGCGAGCAGGACGACGACCAGCGACGGGAGGTTGATCCAGCCGCCGTCGCCCAGCGGCGCGGTGGAGAACTTCTCGGGGATGGTGACGCCTATCGTCCCGTCGAGCAGCTCGTTGAGGTACTGGCCCCAGCCGACGGCGACGGCCGAGACGGACACCGCGTACTCCAGGACCAGACACCAGCCGCAGATCCAGGCGATGAACTCGCCCATGGTCGCGTAGGAGTACGAGTACGAGGATCCGGAGACCGGGACCGATCCGGCCAGCTCCGCGTAGGAGAGGGCGGAGAAGAGCGCGGTCAGGCCCGCGATGACGAAGGAGATCGTGACGGCGGGTCCGGCCTTCGGCGCGGCTTCGCCGAGGACGACGAAGATGCCGGTGCCCAGGGTGGCGCCGATGCTGATCATGGTCAGCTGCCACATGGTGAGCGAGCGCCGCAGCATGCCGCCCTCGCCCTGGCCGCCCTCGGCGACCAGCTGGTCGACCGGCTTGCGGCGCAGCAGCGGGTGGGCGGGCTTGCGGGGCGGGGACGTGAGCGGTGGCGCCTGGCCGTGATCGAGCACGAGGGGGACTCCTTTGTCACTGCGGGTGGGGTTTCAGGCGTCGACCGCAGCGGTCCGGAGCAGGAACAGGCGGGGCGGAAGCCTGCCTGGGCATGGGGGGACCGCCGAGCAGGCGGTCCGCGCCACTCCACGTACAGCGAGTGAGCCTACGAGCTGAGTGATACCGCCCGTAATGCACCATCCTTGCACATTGCCGCACGATCATTGCGCGGATCTGGCCTGAATGGTCCTTTGTTGCGCGCGGATGATCGATCAGTGCGCGAGCCTCCTTCGGCCCCCTTTCTTGACACTTCGTCAGATCTGCCGCAGCGTGCCGCCATGGATCTGGACGTGCTCTACGAGATCGACGTACCGCGGCCATGGCCCGGAGCCCACCCGCACGGCCAGCGCGCCGCCGAGCAGCGCGCCTACCGGGAGGCCGTCGAGCAGATCCGGCTGGCGGACCGGATGGGGTTCCGCACGGTGTGGGCCGTCGAGCACCACTTCCGCGAGGGCCGCTCGCACTGCCCGGCGCCCGAGGTGCTCCTCGGCCATCTCGCCGGGCTCACCGAGCGCATCCGGCTCGGCTTCGGCGTGACCCTGACCCCCTTCGGCTTCACCCCGCCCCAGCGCATCGCCGAGAAGGTCGCCACGGTGGACGTCCTGTCCGGCGGCCGGGTCGAGTGGGGCACCGGGCGCTCCACGCCCATGGAACAGGCCGCCTTCGGGGTGGACCGGGAGACCTCGCGCGCCGACTGGCGCGAGGCGATCGCGATCGTCACCGGAATGTGGCGGGAGGAGTACTTCGCCTACTCCTCCGACCGCTTCTCCTTCCCCCGCCGGATGGTCACGCCCAAGCCCGTGCAGGACCCGCACCCGCCGGCCTGGATGGCCGCCACCTCCCCCGGCTCCGCCGAGGTGGCCGGGTCGCTCGGCCTGGGGCTGCTCTCCTTCTCGATCATGCAGCCGCTGGACGCGATGGCCCGCCAGGTGGCGGCGTACCGGGCGGCCGCCCGCGACCCCCGGCCGCTCACCGACGTCACGACCGACCGGGTCAGCGCCTACACGCTGGTGCACGCCACCGCACCGCGCGCCGCGGCGGGCGCCCGGGTCTGGGACTCGGTGGCCTGGTGGTACGAGAACCTCGCGCGCTTCACCCTGGACTGGGAGCTGCCGCACCTGAGCCCCGAGGAGCGCGAGCAGACCTTCCCGCTGCTCGCGCCGATCCTCGAGGGGGCCGTGCCGGTACGGGAGTTCGATGAGGGGGACATGATCCTGATCGGGGACGCGGAGACGATCGTCCGCAAGGCCAAGCGCTACGCGGACCTCGGGGTGGACCAGCTGATCTGCTACGTGCAGTGGGGGTACCTGGAGCACCGGGAGATCCTGCGGACCCTCGAGATCCTCGGCAAGGAGGTGCTCCCGGAGCTGGCCCGCTACCGCCCGGCGCCGCCGTCCGGGGGCGCCGCGTGAGCCCCGGCCCGTCCACGGGCCCGGCGCGGCCCGAGCTCCCGGACCGCTCCCCCGTCCCCGACTACACCGCACTCCACCGGCAGGACGGCCGCCGCTTCGTCCTGCTCGGCGCGGGCAACGGCATCGGCCGCCAGAGCGCCCACGCCCTCGCCCAGGCGGGGGCCCGCGTGCTGTGCGTCGACGTGGACGCGGAGCGGGCCGCCGCCGTGGCCGCCGAGACCGGCGCGGTGGCCCACACCGCCGACGCGCGCGACCGCGACAGCGTACGGACGCTCTTCGTGCGGGCCCCGGAGCTGCTGGGCGGGCCCGTCGGCGGGGTGGTCGACATCGTCGGGATGGCCCGGTACGCGAGCCTCGCCGAGCTGACCGACGCCGACTGGGACTGGCACTTCGACCTGGTCCTGCGGCACGCGTGGCTGGCCGTGCAGTACGGCGGCGAGGCCGTCGCGGCGGCCGGCGGCGGCCCGCTGGTCTTCGTGGCCTCCGTCTCCGGTCTGACCGCCGCCCCGCTGCACGCCGCCTACGGCGCCGCCAAGGCCGGGCTGATCTCGCTGGTCCGCTCGGCCGCCGTCGAGCTCGGCCCGCGCGGGGTGCGCGTCAACGCGGTCGCGCCGGGAGTGGTGTGGACCCCGCGCGTCGCCGCGCGGCTCGGGGAGGAGGGGCGGCGCGCGTGCGCGGACAACGCCCCGCTCGGCCGGGTCGCCGAGCCCCGCGACATCGCCGCCGCCCTGGCCTTCCTGGCCTCCCCGCAAGCGGCGTACGTCACCGGGCAGACGTTGGTCGTGGACGGCGGGGTAGGTGTGAAGTTCCCGTACCCGACGATCGGAGACGCCCGGTGACACCCGACGAGCCCTGGCTGGACCCCGGCCCCTTCCTGCGCGGCGTGGCCTGGCTGGAGCAGGGCCGGGCGGTGCGCGCCGATCCCGCCGACACCGCGCGGCTGCCCTGGGACACCGGCGAGCGGGCCACCCTGCCGATAGGGGTGCGGCTGGAGTTCACCGCCGGGGCCGGGGCGCACGCCATGGAGATCCGCTACCGGGCCACCGTGCCCGGACCCACCGACGCGCTGCGCGACCTGGCGCACGGCTTCGCCCTGTGGGACCGCTCCGGGCTGCTGACCGAGGTGTTCACCGACCCGGCCGCGGAGGCCGTCGTACGCATCGGGCTCCCGGCCGGCGGCGGCCCGTTCACCGTCCACCCGCCCGAGGCCCAGGCGCCGCTGGTGCTGGGCCTGCGCGGGGTCGGCGGGCCGCTCGCCCCGGCGCCCCGCGCCCCGCGCTGGGTGGTGCACGGGGACTCCATCACCGAGGGCTGGTGGTCCACCCGCCCCGCGCACGGCTGGCCCGCCGTGACCGGCCGGGCGCTGGGCTGGGACACCGTCAACCTCGGCTACGCGGGCGCCGCCCGCGGTGAACTCGCCACGGCCGAACAGCTCGCCGCGCTCCCCGCCGATGTCCTCACCCTCGCCTTCGGCACCAACTGCTGGTCGCGCGTGCCCTTCTCCGCCCCGCTGCTGTACGAGACCACGCGCGCGTTCCTCGAACTCGTCCGCCAGGGGCACCCGCAGACCCCCCTGCTGCTCCTCTCCCCCGTCCTGCGCCCCGACGCCGAGCGCACCCCCAACCGGCTCGGCGCCACCCTGGGCGCCCTGCGCGACGCGATGGAACGCGCCGTCCTGGAGCGGGTCGTGGCCGGGGACGGCCGGCTCGCGCTGCTCCCCGGCCGCGACCTGCTGGGCCCCGGTCACCTCGCCGACGGGCTGCACCCCAACGACGAGGGGCACCGGGTGCTGGGGCTGGCGGTGGCCGCGGCCCTGCGCCGGGCCGGGTTCGACACGACCGCCCCCGCGGGTCCGGCGGACTGAACCACGCTCCCCGTTCCGCCCCCGGCGGGCCCTCTCTACACTGCCCCCATGCTGCGTGTACTGGCCGTCGACGATGAGAAGCCGCTCCTCGAAGAGCTGCTCTTCCTGCTGCGCTCCGACCCGCGCGTGAGCGCGGCGGCCGGGGCGTCGGACGCCACCGAGGCGCTGCGCCGCATCACTCTGGCCGTGGAGTCGGGCCCGGACGGGCCCGACGGCCTCGACGTGGTGTTCCTCGACATCCACATGGCGGGGCTGACCGGGCTGGACATCGCCCGGCTGCTCGCCGGGTTCAGCTCGCCCCCGCTGATCGTGTTCGTCACCGCCCACGAGGGCTTCGCCGTCCAGGCCTTCGATCTGAAGGCGGTGGACTACGTCCTCAAGCCGGTCCGCCCGGAGCGGCTGGCGGAGGCGGTGCGCCGGGCCTGCGCGATGCTGGGCCGCGACCGGGATCCCGCCGCCGCCCGCCCCGGGCCCGCGGTCCGCCCCTCCCCCGCCGCTGCCCCCGCACCCGCACCCGCGGCCGGTCCGGTCCCCGTCACGGACCGCACCGCCGAGCAGATCGCGGTCGAGCTGGGCGGGGTGACCCGGTTCGTGGCCATCGCGGACATCGCATACGTCGAGGCGCAGGGGGATTACGCCCGCCTGCACACCGGCGAGGGCAGCCACTTGGTGCGGATCCCGCTGTCCACGCTGGAGGAACGCTGGGCCGCGCGGGGCTTCGTACGGATACACCGCCGCCACCTGGTGGCGCTGGACCGGATCGACGAGCTGCGGCTGGACGCGGGCACCACCAGCGTCCGGGTCGGCGCGGCGGAGCTGCAGGTGAGCCGCCGTCACGCCCGTGAGCTGCGCGATCTGCTGATGCGCAAGGCCACCGGCTGACCCGGCGGCGACCGCCGGGCGCTGCGCGGCCGCCGTTCGTCGCGCCGCACGGCGCGTACGGCGATCCGCCGGGCCGTCGGCCGCAGGACCCGCCCTTTCGGCCCGCCGCCGGCCCGCCCGCCCCTATCGTGGATCTTCCGGGCGGGAGGAGCGAGATGTCCGACATCCAGGCGCTGCTCGACGCGCTGCGGGGACTGCCCCCGGCCCGGCCGTCCGGCCTCGCCGAGGCCGAGGACCTGCTGGCCCGGCTCCGCAGCGCGGCCGCGCGCTGGGCCGACGTCCTGTCCGAGGCGGAAGAGGCCTGCCGCCAGCACCTTCCGCCGGGCGCGGAGGCCGCGTTGACGCTGGCCTACCGGCGGGCCGAGGAGTCGTACGTGGAGCTGGAGATCGCCCGCCGCGACTGCGCCGAGCACCTCGGCTGCGCGCAGCCCCACGCGCACGACCGGATCCGCTGACCCGGGACCCCGGCCGCGGCCGTAACGGGCCCCGTGCGCCCCGTGTTCGCCCGGATCATGCCTGTCGTCCGCCGCGCCGCCATGCCTAGAATCCGGTGCCCCCTCCCCGTCCCTGTTCCCGTCCCCCGCCCCGTCCCTGTCCCCGTCCCCCGCCCCGCCCCGCCTCCGACCCCGAGGACCGACCGGTGAACCAGACGTACGCGCTGAGCGCGGTCGCCGTCGTCGTGGTGGCCACGGTGCTGCTCGGCGGCCTCGGGCTGCGGATATCGCGTACCACCTCGGACTTCTACGTCGCCTCGCGGACCGTCGGCCCCCGGCTCAACGCGGCGGCCATCAGCGGGGAGTACCTCTCCGCCGCCTCCTTTCTCGGGGTCGCCGGGCTGGTGCTGCTCCAGGGGCCCGAGATGCTCTGGTACCCGGTCGGGTACACGGCCGGATACCTGGTGCTGCTGGCCCTGGTGGCCGCGCCGCTGCGCCGCTCGGGGGCGTACACCCTGCCCGACTTCGCCGAGGGCCGGCTGGAGTCGAGGGCGGTGCGCCGGGTCGCGGTGGTCTTCGTCCTCGGGGTGGGCTGGCTGTACCTGCTGCCGCAGCTCCAGGGGGCGGGGCTGACGCTGCAGATCCTCACGGGCGCCCCGCACTGGGTGGGCGGCCTGGTGGTGGCCCTGGTGGTGACGGTGGCCGTGGGGGCGGGCGGCATGCGCAGCATCACCTTCGTGCAGGCCTTCCAGTACTGGCTCAAGCTGACCGCGCTGCTGGTCCCGGCCTTCTTCCTGATCGCCGCCTGGGCCGGGGACGGCGCGCCGCGCGCGACCTTCGACGCCCCGGCGGTGCTGCGGGAGCACACCTCGGTGACCCTCGCCCAGGACGTCCGGATATCCCTGGACGCGCCGCTCGCCCCGGCGGTCACCGGCCGGGTGGACGGGCGGACGTACAGCGGCGAGAACGTCCCGCTGGGCGCCGGGGAGCACACCGTGGCCGCCCGCACCCGGCTGGAGTTCGCGGCGGGCAGCGCGCTGCCGAAGGCCCGTCCGGACGCCGGGCCGGGCACCCCGTCCTGGTCCCAGCCGCTCGCCGGGGACCGGGAGGAGTACCGGCTGTACGCGACGTACGGACTCATCCTCGCCACCTTCCTCGGCACGATGGGCCTCCCGCACGTCGCGGTGCGCTTCTACACCAGTCCCGACGGGCGGGCCGCGCGGCGGACCACCCTGGTCGTGCTCGGGCTGGTCGGCGCCTTCTACCTGCTGCCCCCGGTCTACGGGGCGCTCGGGCGGATCTACGCTCCCGAACTCGCCCTCACCGGGGACACCGACGCGGCGGTGCTGGTGCTGCCCGCGCGGCTGGTGGGCGGGACGGCCGGTGACCTGCTGGGCGCGCTGCTCGCCGCGGGCGCCTTCGCCGCGTTCCTGTCCACCGCTTCCGGGCTGACGATGGCCGTGGCCGGGGTGCTGCACCAGGACGTGCTGCCCTCCCGCGGGGTGGGCGCCTTCCGGCTCTCGGTGCTGGTGGCGATGGCGGTGCCGATGGCGGGCGGAATGCTGGCCTCGCACGTGCCGGTCGCGGACGCGGTGGGGCTGGCCTTCGCGGTGTCGGCCTCCTCCTTCTGTCCGCTGCTGGTGCTGGGGATCTGGTGGCCCCGGCTGACCCCGCCCGGCGCCGTGGCCGGGCTGGTCACCGGGGGCGGCGCCGCGCTCGGCGCGGTGCTGGCGACCCGGGCCGGGCTGGCCCCGGCGGGCTGGGCGACGACCCTGCTGGCCTGGCCCGCCGCCTGGTCGGTGCCGCTCGGTTTCCTGACGATGGTGCTGGTGTCGCTGGCCACCCCGGCGCGGATACCGAAGGGGACGGCGGCCACCCTGGCCCGGCTGCACCTGCCCGAGCAGCTGGTGCGCCGGCGCTCCGAGAGCCTCGGGGACGGCCGGTGACGGGGGCCGCGTTCTGCGTACTGCCCGTGGTGGCCGCGATGGTCCTGGTGCTCGGCTACGCGCTGGGGCGGCTGCACTCGGCCCGGGCCGGGCGGACCGCGCCCGGCCTCGGCACCCCGGTGGAGCGGGCCACCTTCCACACCCTGCACACGGCTTCGCTGGCCGCGCCCCCGCTGCGCGCCGGGCTCACCGAGGACACCGCCCGCAAGGCCGCCCGGCGGCTGCGCTCGCTGCTGGGCACCGAGGCGCTGTGCCTGACCGACCGGGAGAAGGTGCTGGCCTGGGACGGTCCCGGGGCCGGGCACCACGGGGGGCGGGCCATGGAGCGGGCGGCCGAGCTGCTGGCCTCGGGGCGCAGCCGGAGCGGGCGCACGGACTGCCGTGAGCCCGGCTGCGCCCTGAAGTGGGAGGTCATCGCCCCGCTCACCGGGGAGGACGGGGTGCTGGGCGCGCTGGTCGCGTACGGCTCGCACGAGTCGGCGGTGCTGGTGCGGGCCGCGACGGAGGTGGCCCGCTGGGTCTCCGTACAGCTGGAGCTCTCGGAGCTGGACCGCTCCCGCACCCGGCTGATGGAGGCCGAGATACGGGCGCTGCGGGCGCAGATCTCGCCGCACTTCATCTTCAACTCGCTGGCCGCGATCGCCTCCTTCGTCCGGACGGATCCGGAGCGGGCGCGGGAACTGCTGCTGGAATTCGCGGACTTCACCCGCTACTCCTTCCGCCGGCACGGCGACTTCACCACCCTCGCGGACGAGTTGCGTTCCATCGAGCAGTACCTGGCCCTGGCCGGGGCCCGGTTCGGGGACCGGCTGAAGGTGACCCTGCGGGTCGCGCCCGAAGTCCTGCCGGTGGCCCTGCCGTTCCTGTGTCTGCAGCCGCTGGTCGAGAACGCGGTCAAGCACGGGCTGGAGGACTCGGCCCGGGAGTGCCGGATCACCATCACGGCCCGGGACGCGGGTCCGGAGGCGGTGCTGACCATCGAGGACAACGGGGTGGGGATGGAGCCCGCGGTGCTGCGCCGGATCCTGGCCGGGGGGCAGGCCGGCTGCGCGGCGGGGATCGGGCTGCCGAACGTGGACCAGCGGATGCGCCAGGTGTTCGGGGACGACTACGGGCTGCTCTTCGAGACGGCGGTCGGCGAGGGCATGAAGATCACCGCACGGATCCCCAAGTACCGGGCCGGGGTACACACCGAAGCCCCCGGCGCGCCCTGGAACGGGCGGCCGGGGGCCACGGGGTGAAGCGGTGAGGTCCTAGCTCCAGCTGGCGTGCAGCGGCTTGCCCTCGGCGTAACCGGCGGCGGACTGGACGCCCACGACGGCCTTCTCCTCGAACTCGGCGAGCGAGCCCGCACCGGCGTAGGTGCACGAGGAGCGGACACCGGCGATGATCGAGTCGATCAGGTCCTCGACGCCCGGGCGGGCCGGGTCGAGGAACATCCGCGAGGTGGAGATGCCCTCCTCGAAGAGACCCTTGCGGGCACGGTCGTACGCCGACTCCTCCGACGTACGGTTCTGCACCGCGCGGGCGGAGGCCATCCCGAAGGACTCCTTGTACAGACGGCCGTCGGCGGCCTGCTGGAGGTCGCCCGGGGACTCGTACGTACCGGCGAACCAGGAACCGATCATCACGTTGGACGCGCCGGCGGCCAGCGCCATGGCCACGTCGCGCGGGTGACGGACGCCGCCGTCGGCCCAGACGTGCTTGCCGTGCTTCTTCGCCTCGGCCGCGCACTCCATGACCGCGGAGAACTGCGGGCGGCCCACGCCGGTCATCATGCGGGTGGTGCACATGGCGCCGGGGCCCACACCGACCTTGATGATGTCCGCGCCGGCCTCGATGAGGTCCTTGACGCCCTCGGCGGCGACGATGTTGCCCGCGACGATCGGGACCTGGGGGTCGAGCGCCCGCACGGCCTTGATCGCGTTGATCATCGACTCCTGGTGCCCGTGGGCCGTGTCGATGACGATGGTGTCCACGCCCGCGTCCAGCAGCTGCTTCGCCTTGATCGCGAAGTCGCCGTTGATGCCGACGGCGGCGGCGATGCGCAGCTTGCCGTCGGCGTCGGTGGCGGGGGTGTAGAGGGTCGCGCGCAGGGCGCCCTTGCGGGTCAGGATGCCGACGAGGCGGCCGTCCTTGTCCACGGCCGGGGCCAGCTTGCGGTGGCCCGCGTCGAGCTTGTTGAAGGCCTCACGGGGGTCGATGTCGGCGTCGAGGAGCAGCAGCTCCTTCGACATGACCTCGGACAGCTGGGTGAAGCGGTCCACGCCGGACAGGTCGTGCTCGGTGACGACACCGACCGGACGGTTGTCGGCGTCGACGACGACACCGGCGCCGTGCGCCCGCTTGGGCAGCAGGGACAGCGCGTCGGCGACGGTCTGCGTGGGGGCCAGCGTGATCGGGGTGTCGAGCACGTGGTGGCGGGTCTTGACCCACGAGATGACGTCGGTGACGACATCGATCGGGATGTCCTGCGGGATGACGACGATGCCGCCGCGGCGGGCGACGGTCTCGGCCATCCGGCGGCCCGCGATCGCGGTCATGTTGGCCACCACGAGGGGAATGGTGGTGCCGGTCCCGTCGGGCGAGGAAAGGTCGACGGCCTGACGGGAGCCCACCGCGGAACGGCTGGGCACCATGAACACATCGTCGTACGTCAGGTCGTACGGCGGCTTCAGGTCATTGAGGAAACGCACGTGCTGAACATCCCAGTCGATCGGAGGGGCCCGCTTGCCCTGGCAGGGCACTCGAGGAAACGCACGTACTTCATTCTCCCATGTCCTGGCGTTGGTGCGGCCCGGGCCGATCGTCCAGGACGGGGCGGGCCGGATGGTCTTTTCCTACGGGACTTTAGTCCTGGCGCCGGTGTACGGAAAGGATGCCGGGGACCCTTTCCCGCGAATTCCCCCAGAGGGCGGATTCACCCCGAAACGGACCACGCTCCCCGCTCCAGGGAGGCGGGATCCCGGCGGGCCGCCTGGCCGGGAACCAGCGGCCGGGGCGGCAGCACCGCCGCCGTGGTGGTGCGGGTCTGGCCGGGCGGCCGGACGAGGCCGGGGTACGGATCGGACGCGGCCCGGCCGCGCGCGCCGAGCAGAGTCGCGGCGTGGGCGACGCTGGCGAGGGTGGCGTGGTGGTGCCAGCCCCGGAAGGAGCGGCCCTCGAAATCGCGGATGCCGACGGGTTCGCAGATCCCGGCGAAGTCGAGGGAGACGCGGTCGGTGAGCTTGGCCAGCAGGAAGAGCTGGGCGAGCGGCCGGTCGCCGATGTTCGTGATCCAGAACTCCGAGGGCAGCAGGGCGGCCTCCGTCCAGGCCCCGACGAGCAGCAGCGGGGTGGGCGGCGCCGGTGCGGCCCGCTCCTCCAGGGGCGTACCGAGGACGGCCGCGGCGGTCAGCAGGGTCACCGCGCCCTCGGTCCGGCCGTGCCGGGTCCACTCGACGACCCGGCGCTGCGAGCGCAGCGAGTCGATGAGCTCCCGGGCGGGCGCGGTGTGCGGTCCGGGTTTGTGGCGGCCCGCGCCCCCGAAGGAGACCGGCAGCGATCCGTCCACCTTCAGAACGAAGGGGATGTCCTGGAGGGAGAAGGACTCGACCGTGTGCGCGAGGTCGGTGTTCGCGACCTCCATCACCACCGGCCTGCGCTGCAACTGCCAGGTGGCGGCCATGCGCTGGACGGCGTGCACGGCGTCCTGCGCGGGGGTGAGCGAGCGGGCGGTGTCGGGTATCCCGGCGCGGCGGCGGTGCAGTTCGCTGGTCCAGGGTCCGGGGAGGGTGAGGGTCCATTCGACGGGGAAGCTGGCCTCGCTGGAGGCGAGCCAGATGCCGCCCGCCTGCTGGCAGTTGGCGGTGCGCCCGAGCTGGGGGACGAACTGCCGGCCGACCCCGACGGAGCGGTCACCGGCCTTCTCGATGACCATGGGCTGCACCACCCAGGCCAGCGGGCGCTGGGCGGTGCGTTCCAGGTGCTGGGCGAGGGAGCGGCGTACCGGGGTCCAGTCCCAGGGGGACTTGCTGATGAATTGCTGAAGGCTCTGCTCGACCGAACTCGCACCGGTTCCGGCGATATTCCGAATGGTCTTCTTGCCGCTGGTCCGCACGAGTCCGTTCAGATATACGCGGGCCCAGTTCCGCTGGTCCCGCCGGGGTAATGACTCGAAGAAGAGCGAGATCAGGACGTCGATCAATTCGGAGATATCCTTGGCGGATTCCTCCGGCAGGACTACGCGAGCCATCCGGGCCTCCCCCGCGACCAGCTAGATCCAATACCCTACTTGACCGGCGAGACGGGCCGTAGGCCGCTCCGACTACTTCCTGAAGTCGCTGGCGCTTTCTGGCCGCTCTTCTTCTACCACGAGCGGGATGGGGATCTGGTTCGCCGCGTAGTAGAGGGCGATCAGGAAGTGTGCGACCAGAGTGAGCGGTGCGGAGAAGAAGGACAGGATGACAGTGCAGGGGTAGGCGATGGCGCCCAGACCGAACCGCATCCGGGTGGCGCGGGCGCCTTCGCGGTCGACGGTTTCGTGGAACAGGTGCCCTACGCGCGTCACGTACCACCAGAAGCCGAGATAGGCGAGGGCGTATACGACGGTCCACGCGCTGTAGAGGATGGCGGCCGCGTTGGCCGAATCCCCGTCGTCGAGGTGCTCGGCGAGGACGGAGGTGGTCCAGGGGATCACCGAAACCACCATCAGAACCAGGAGATTGAGGAACAGCAGGGGCCGGTCCACCTTCTTCAGGTGAATGAATATGGTGTGGTGGTTCACCCACATGACACCGATGATGAGGAAACTCACCACATAAGCCGCGTAGTGCGGCCACTGTTCCCACAATCCGTGCCAGAGCGCTGATCCCGTTTCTTCCGGGACCTTGATCTCCAGTACGAGAATCGTGATGACAATGGCGAACACGCCGTCGCTGAACGCTTCGACGCGGCCGGTTTCCGATTCCATGACCTCCCCTTCACCCCACTGCCGCACGTGCCGGGGAGGGCACTGCCCCACCCTCCCCGCACACGCTACCCAGATATCGGGGCTCAGCCGCCGAATCCGGCGGTCTGACGCCAGATCCGGCCATCGCGGACGACCAGTGTCCCGAACGCGTGCTCCGGTTCACCGTTGAGGTTCATGATCGCCCGGTAGAAGATCGTGTCCTGCGTCTCGATGTACTCCTGGAGTTCGACCAGGGTGGGCTTCATCGTGAGATAGCCGGTGAAGGTCTCCCGCACCGCGTCGATCCCCACCGAGACGCCTTCGAATCGAAGGAGCACGGCGTCGTCGGTGTAGTTCTTCATCACCTCTTCGATGTCCAGTGCGGCCAGCGCGTCCATCTGGCGGACGAAGACCGGGTGCAGGGTGGAGATGTCGTAGGTGGCCATGTCGACTCCGTTTCAACGGGAACGGGTGGGTGTGCCGATCGGCTGGACGGTGGCGGGACCGGCGAGGGGCGCCGGGGCCAGCGGGAGCCGGACGACCATGCGGGTCTCGCCGGGGCGGGACCGGGCGGTGATCGATCCCTGGTGGCGCTGGGTGACGATCCGGTAGCTCAGGTGCAGCCCCAGACCGGTGCCCTTCCCCACGTCCTTGGTCGTATAGAACGGCTCGAAGATGCGGGGCAGGGAGCTTTCGGGGATGCCGCGGCCGGTGTCGGAGATCTCCACGACCATGCACACCCCCTCGGCGCGGACACGCAGCGTGAGGACTCCGGAGCCCTCCATCGCCTCCGCCGCGTTGTCGACCAGGTTGGTCCACACCTGGTTCAGCTCGCTCGGGTAGCCCGTCAGTTCGGGCAGACCGGGGTCGTACGCACGCACGATGCTGATCCCGGAGAGCTTGGACCGCAGCACGACCAGCGTGTTCTCCAGCCCGTCGGTCACGGCGAAGCGCTGCTCGGGCGCGCGGTCCAGATTGGCGTAATCCCGGGTGGCCGAGACGAGTTGGGAGATCCGGGGTCCGGCGGCCCGCAGCTCGGCGGCCAGCGAGCGGATCTCCAGCAGGGCCGCCAGGTGGTCGAGGGCGGCGGGCAGCGCCGGTTCGCCGATCCCCTCCACCCGCTCCAGCAGCCAGCCCAGCTCCAGTCCGAGGTCCGCCACCCCGGCGCCGAGCAGCCCGGGCCGCTCCACGCCCGTCTCCGCGGCCCAGTCGCCGATCTCCTCCTCCGCGTCCGCCTGGGCCAGCGGATCGGTGGTGGCCGGCGGCGGGAGCTCGTCCAGCTCCCGGGCCATCCGGTCCAGGACGGCGCGCTCGGCGCCCGTGGCGGCCGCGCCCCAGGCCTGCGCGGTCCGGGTGAGCCGCTCCAGGGCGGGGGCCAGCTCCTGCGCGGCCCGGGCCACGGCCGCCGCCGGGTTGTTCAGCTCGTGCGCCAGCCCCGCGGCCAGGGTGCCCAGCGCCTCCACGGTGGCCCGTTTGCGGGCCTGGATCTCGGAGGACTTGATCCGCCAGGCCAGCACCGGCAGCAGCACCGCGGCCACCCCGTGGCAGCGGGTCAGCATGGCGAAGAAGACCGGCCTGGGGTAGGCGACGACGGTGGTCGCGGGGCCGCTGGCGGCCGCGGTGGCCACGTACGCCCCGTCCGTGAGCAGCGGCAGTTCGCCGGTGAACCGGTGCGCGGCGGCGGGCTTGCCGTCGTGCTCCTCGGCGGCGCCCGCCTCCTCGGTGGAGTGCCGGGTGAGCACCTCCTCGCGGCCGTCGACGACCTTGGTGACGACCAGCCCGCCGGAGAGCAGCACGTGGAAGCCGGTGGCCTCCTCGCCGTCGCGGAAGAGCACCTCCCCGTCGGCGAGCACCCGGGGCTCGGACACCGAGACCAGCCAGTCGAGCTGCTCCCCCGTGAGCGCGGCGAAGATCTCCAGCTCGGCCAGGGCGGTGCGCAGCGCGGACGGGTTCATGTCGTGCTCCCCTCGGCCCGGGTGCGGGCGGCCAGTCGCAGGGTCACCAGCAGGGCCACCGCGCACACGGCGGCGACGGCGGCCATGAAGCCGACCGAGGTGCGGTGCAGCCCGTGGATGGTGGTGAGCAGCCCGGCGAGGACGGCCGGGACGCTCATGGCGAGGTACGCGAACACGTAGACGGCGGCGGTCAGTTCCCCGCGGTGCGCCGGGTCCGCGAGGGCGGCGAGGGCCCGGAAGGAGCCGAGGAAGGCAGCGCCCCAGCCGGCCCCCAGGACGGCGGTGCCGATCAGGAAGACGACGGCGGAGGGCAGCCCGAGGGCGAGCAGGACCAACGCGAGTCCGGCGAGCAGCCCGCACAGTCCGGTCACGGCGGTCCGCAGCGCCTCGGTCCGGCCGAGGAGCAGCTGGGCGGTGGTGGCGGCGCCGGCGAGGAGGGCCACGGTGGCTCCGCCGACCAGGTAGTTGGTGCTCCGCAGGAGCGAGAGCGCCAGGTGCGGGCCCAACGACAGGTAGAAGCCGCCGACGGACCAGACGGCGACGATGGTCAGGACGAGGACGGCGAAGCGGCGCCGGACGGGGGCCGGGACGCCGATCCGGTGCGGGCTGAGGGCGAAGCCGCGCCGGGGCCGTGCGGCGCCGGGGGCGCTCTCGGCCATCCGCACCACCCCGATCAGGGTGAGTGCGAAGGCGCCGATGAGCAGCAGATAGCTGAGCGCGGTGGGCGCGGGTCCGTACTGCACGAGCAGTCCCGCCCCGAGCCCGCCGAGCCCGATGCCGACGGTCGGCCCGGCGCTGTTGACCTGGGCCCCGAGCGCGGGGCGGGAGCGGGGGGCGAGCTCGAGGAGTCCGGCGCCCATGGCTCCGGTGGCCAGCCCGACGGCGAGCCCCTGCACGGCGCGGGCGGCCAGCAGCCAGCCGAGTCCGCGGGCCCCGGCGAAGAGGCCCATGGAGACGATCGCGAGGACCAGTGCGGCGCCGAGGACCGGGCGCCGCCCGAGGGTGTCGGAGAGGGAGCCGAAGAGCAGCAGCCCGCCGAGCACGGTGACGGCGTACAGGGCGAAGACCACGGTGATCGTGGCGGAGGAAAGGTCCCACTTCTCCTGGTAGAGCACGTAGAGGGCGGAGGGCACGGAGGAGGAGAGCATCAGGAGGACGAGCACCGCGCCGATCACCCAGAAGCCGGAGCCTCTGGGCGGCGCGGCCGCCCCGTCGGCAGGGTGCACCGTCGCTCCCGTGGTCGTCTTGGGCAGGTGGGCCACTGCTCTCACTCCCCCGTGGTCCGTGGTTCCCGGGTCGCGCTCAGCCGAGCGCGGTCCATGCGGCCCGGGCCCTGGCCAGGGCCCGGGCGGTCAGTACGCCCGCGAGGTGGCCGAGGTACTCGGCCGAGGTGCCGCGCCCGGGGACGAACAGCTCCCGTGGTTCGGCGCGGAAGGCCGCCAGGACCTCCGGTGCCGGGTACGCGGCGCGGCCGCGCAGCCGCTCCTCGACCCCGTGCAGCCGGCGCGCCGTGGGGGTGGCTCCGGTGACCGCGATCCGCGGCCCGTCGGAGGTGATCCGTACGGCGACGGCGCAGACCGGGTAGCGGGTGGCCCGGTCGGCGGTCTTCTCGAAGGCGGCGGCCGCCCCGGCGGCGGGTACCAGCAGGGCGGTGATCAGGGTGCCGGGCGGTGCCCCGCCGGCCGTGAACTCCTCGGCGGTGAGGGTGGACCGGCCGCCGGGACCGGCGAGTTCGACCAGGGCGCCCGCGGCCAGGGCGGCCACCGGCAGGTCGGTGGCTCGGCCGGGGGCGGCGAGGTTGCCGCCGACGGTGCCGAGGTTGCGCACCTGCGGATCGCCGTTGGCGCGGGCGGCGGCGGCCAGTTCGGGGGCCTCGGCCAGCACGAGCGGGTCGGCGGCGAGCCCGGCGAGCGTGGTGAGCGCACCGACGCGCAGGCCCCGCGGCGTGCGGGCGGTCCCGCGCAGCGCGTCGAGCCCGCGTACGTCGACCAGCAGGCGCACCGCGTCCGCCCCGGGGGCGGCCTCCCCGGTGCGCAGGTCCGGCAGGAGGCTCTGGCCGCCGGCCAGGATCCGGGCGCCCGGGGTGCCCGCGAGGAGGGCCAGGGCCTCGTCGACGCCGGTGGGCCGGGCGTAGTCGAATGCGGTGAGGATCACTGCTCCGCTCCTTCTCCGCGCAGGCGGCGCCAGACCTTCTCGGGGGTGAGGGGCATGTCGATGTGCCGGACGCCCAGGTCGGACAGGGCGTCGACGACCGCGTTGACCACGGCGGCCGCGGGCGGCACGGTGGCGATCTCCCCGGCTCCCTTGGCGCCCAGCGGGTTGTGCGGGCTGGGGGTGCAGGTCTTGTCGAGGGCGAAGAAGGGCGCGTCGGCGGCCCGGGGCAGGGCGTAGTCGCGCAGGTCGGCTGAGACCAGCAGGCCTTGGTCGTCGTAGACGGCGGCTTCCATCAGGGCCTGGCCGAGGCCGTGCACGATGCTGCCCTCGATCTGGCCGAGAACCACCTTCGGGTTGCCGATGTTGCCCGCGTCGTCGACCGCCGTGTAGGCCACCACCTCGGTCTCGCCGGTCAGTTCGTCCACCTCGACGACGGCGACGTGGCTGCCGAAGGGGTAGTTGAAGTCCGGCGGGTCGAAGTGGGTGGTCTCGTCCAGGGCGGGTTCGATCTCGGGGGGCAGCCCCCAGCCGTACCAGAGGGCCATGGCGAGTTCGGCGAAGGTCTTCGCGTTCTCCTCGTTGCCCGCCTCGAAGACCTTGCCGTCGGCGTAGACGGCCCTGTCCTGCGGGATGTTCAGGAAGACCGCGCCGGCCCGGACCAGCTTGGCCTTGATCTTGCGGGCGGTGAGGGCGATGGCGGGGGCGGCCATGCTGTAGGAGCGGCTGCCGTACGTGCCCTGCCCGTAGGGGGCCTTGAGGGTGTCGCCCTCGTAGACGTTGACGTTGGCCACGTCGATGCCCAGTTCGTCGGCGGCGACCTGGGCGAAGACCGTGCCGTGGCTCTGTCCGGTGGAGGCGGAGCCGACGGTGACGCTGACCTCGCCGGTCGGGTGGACCCGGATGTTGGCGCTCTCCCAGGTCCCGCCGAGCATGCCTTCCTTGGACATCCGGGTGGAGGGGCCGACCCCGCAGACCGCCACGTAGGTGGCCAGGCCCACGCCGAGGCGCTTGCCGCGGGTGCGGGCCTCGGCCTTGCGGGCGGGCATGTCGGCGTATCCGGCGAGTTCCAGGGACCGTTCGAAGTTCTCCCGGTAGTTCCCGGAGTCGTAGGTCCAGCCGAGGCCGTTGTCGTACGGGAACTTCTCGGCCGGGACCAGGTTCTTGCGCCGGACCGCGGCCGGGTCCATGCCGATCTCCCCGGCGTACCGGTCCACCAGCCGCTCCATCAGGAAGGCGGCCTCGGCGCGGCCGCTGCCGCGCTGGGCGCCGAGCGGGACGGTGTTGGTGAAGGCGGCGTAGACCTCGCAGAACGCGGCGTCGATCGCGTACATCCCGGTGATGGAACGCCCCATCAGCGCGGTGGCCACGCCGGGGCCGATGGTCGAGGGGTACGCGCCGAGGTTGGCGTAGCTGGTGCAGCGCACCGCCGTGATCCGGCCGTCGCGGGTGCCGGCCAGCGTGACGTGCTGGCGGTGGTCGCGGCCCTGCACGGTGGAGTTCATCAGGCCGGTGCGGGTGTCGACCCACTTCACGGGCCGGCCGAGCGCCTTGGCGAGCACCAGGACCAGCGCCATGTCCGGGTAGAGGTATCCCTTGGTGCCGAAGCTGCCGCCGACGGTCGGGGCGATCACCCGGAGCTTGTTGAAGGGGATGCCGAGGACCAGCGCGGAGAGCAGGAAGCGGTGGTTGTGCGGCCCCTGGGTGGAGGCGTAGAGGGTGTACTCGCCGGTGGCCCGGTTGTAGTCACCGACGGCGCCGCGCGGTTCGATGGGGCTGTTGATGGTGCGCTGGTTGACCAGGTCCAGCTCCACGGTGACCTCGGCCCCGGCGATGGCCGCGTCGGTGCGGTCCTTGTCGCCGCAGGTCCAGTACGCGTTGAGGTTGCCGGGGACGGCCTCGTGGAGCTGCGGGGCGCCCTCGGCGAGCGCGTCGTCGGCACGGGTGACCACGGGCAGCGGCTCGTACTCCACGCTGATCGCGGCGAGCGCGGCGACGGCCTGGCGCTCGGTCTCGGCGACGACCACGGCGATCGGGTCGCCGACGTGGCGCACCGCGTCGCCGGTGAGCACCGGGCGGGCTCCGGGCAGTCCGTACGGGTGGGGCGGGAAGTGGCTCTCCACCCCGCCGGGTATCCAGATGCAGGGCAGCGGCATCAGGTCGGCGAAGTCGGCGGCCGTGGCGACCTTCAGGACGCCGGGCAGCTGCTCGGCCGCCTTCGTGTCGATGGCGAGGAGCCTCGCGTGCGCCACCGCGCTGCCGAGGATCGCCATGTGGGCGGTGCCGGGCAGGTCGAGGTCGGCGACGTACACGGCCTCGCCGCGCAGCAGCTGCGGGTCCTCGCGGCTGTCGAGCGGCTGCCCCAGCGGCCCCGGTGCGTGGAGCGCGGTCTCCCCCGTCACTGTGGTCATGGCGTTCACCCCTCCTGTCTCGACGTCGCGCAGGCGCGCTGTACGCCCCGGACGACGCTGTGGTAGCCGGTGCAGCGGCAGAGGTTGCCCGTGAGCCACTCGCGGATCTCGGGCTCGGTGGGGGCGGGGCCGCCGGAGGTGGCGTCGACGAGCTCGCCGAGCGCCATGACCATGCCGGGGGTGCAGAAGCCGCACTGGGTGCCGTGCTCCTCGCGCAGCGCCTCCTGGAGGCCGCTCAGTTCACCGCCGGGGCCGGCCACCCCCTCGATCGTGGACACCTCCGATCCCGCGGCGGCGACGGTGAGGACGAGACAGCTCTTGGCGGACTTCCCGTCGAGCCGGACCACGCAGGAGCCGCACTGGCCGGTGTCGCAGCCGACCTTGGTGCCGGTGAGGCCCAGCCCGTCGCGGAGCCGCTCGACGAGCAGTTCGTTGGGCTCGGCCGCGAAATTCTCGGCGACTCCGTTCACTTTCAACGTGATGTCCATGCAAAGGCCTGCGCTTTCCGTGATCGCCGATGAGGGGAGCGGCATGCCGAGGAGGGGAACCCCGGGCGCCGCCGGGAATTCCTCGGGAATGCGGGGGGGAATCTGCGGTCAGTCCATTCCGATCCAGACCGATTTGGTCTGCGTGTAGCTCTCCAGGGATTCGGGGCCGCATTCCCGGCCGAAACCGGAGGCCTTGTACCCGCCGTAGGGCACCGAGGGGTCGTACTGGTTGTAGCAATTGACCCAGACGGTCCCGGCCTTGATCTGCGAGGCGACCCGGTGGGCCCGGCGCAGGTCCTTGGTGTGCACCCCGGCGGCGAGGCCGTACGCGCTGTCGTTGGCGATGCGCACGGCGTCCTCCTCCGTGTCGAAGGGGATGATCGACAGGACCGGCCCGAAGATCTCCTCCTGGGCGATCCGCATCCCGTTGTCCACGCCGGTGAAGACGGTCGGCAGGAAGTACAGGCCGTCGGCCGAGGCCCCCTCGGGCGTCCAGCCGGCGCCGCCGGTCCGCAGGACGGCGCCCTCCTTCTGGCCGATCCCGATGTACGAACTGACCTTGTCGTACTGGCCCTGGTGGGCCAGCGGCCCGAAGAGGGTGGCCGGGTCGCGCGGATCCCCGGGCCGCAGCGCCGCGGCCCGGCGGACCAGGCGCTCGACCATCTCGTCGTGGACCGGGCGCTGGAGCAGCAGCCGCGAGCCGGCGGTGCAGATCTCGCCCTTGTTGTAGTAGATGCCGAAGAAGGCGAGCTCCTCGGCGGCGTCGAGGTCGGCGTCGGCGAAGACGATGTTGGCGGACTTGCCGCCGAGTTCCATCGTGACCTTCTTCAGGGTGTCGGCGGCCCGGCGGATGATGGACTGGCCGACGACGGTGGAGCCGGTGAAGGCGATCTTGTCGATGCCCGGATGGCCGGTCAGGGTCTCGCCCAGCTCCACGCCGGGCCCGGTGATCACGTTCAGTACCCCGTCCGGGATCTCCGCCTCCTGGAAGAGTTCGGCGATCTTCAGGGCGGTGAGCGGGGTGGCCGGGGAGGGCTTGTGCACCACCACGTTGCCCGCCGCGAGGGCCGGCGCGATCTTCGTCATCGACAGCAGCAGCGGGAAGTTGAACGGGGTGATGGCGCACACCACCCCGACCGGCTCGCGCAGCGTGTAGGCCAGCTGCCCGCCCGCCGGAGCCCGGGAGGAGCCCTCCACCCGGGTCACCGCCCCGGCGTAGTAGTGCATGAGCTGGGCGGCCATGGGCGCGTCCACGGTGCTGGAGAACGCGAACGGCTTGCCCATGTCCACGGTCTCCAGCAGCGCGATCTCCTCCAGGTCCCGCTCGATCAGCTCCCCGACCCGGTTCAGCCTGAGCGCGCGCTCCTGTGCGGAGAGCCTGCTCCAGGGGCCTTCCTCGTACGCCGTGCGGGCGGCGGCCACGGCCGCGTCCGCGTCGGCGGCGGCCGCCTGGGCCACCGGCACGATCTCCTGGCCGTCCACGGGGCTGACGTCCGGTTCGGTCCGGCCGTCCCGGGCCTCGACCCAGGTGCCGCCGATGAACAGTTTCCCGGGGTTGGCGAGGGGCCGGCCCTTGAGCTGACGCTTGGTCATGGCTGCCTTCCGGTGTCGGGTGCGGGAGGTCGTGCTACCCCTGCTCGAGCTGGCGCAGGAACGTCTCGGCCATCGCCCTGGAGGAGTAGGGGTTCTGGCCCGTGGTGAGCCTGCGGTCCACCACCACGTGCGAGTCCCAGATCGCCTCCGCCTTCTCGTAGCGCGCGCCGAGCCGGGTGAGTTCGGCTTCGAGGATCAGCGGGAGGCGTCCCGCCATGTTGGTGACCAGCTCCTCGCTGTGCGAGAAGGCCGTCATCCGGTAGCCCTCGAAGGGCCAGCGCCCCTCGCCGTCGCGCAGCGCGAGCAGCGAGGTGTGGCCGTGGCAGACCGTCGCGAGCGGCTTGTCCTGGGCGAGGGCCCAGCGCAGGATCTGCGCCAGCTCGTCGGACTTGGGCAGGTCGCCGATGGCTCCGTGGCCGCCGCTGACATAGATCCCGTCGTAGTCGGCGACGTCCTTCTCGCCCAGCGACTCCAGGGCGATCGGAGCGCGCAGCTGCGGGGCGTCCGCGATGACCCGCAGGTACTCCGCGGCGTTGGCCGCGTCGTTGTCCTCGGATCCCTGCGGCCGGACCCACTGCAGGAACGCGGCGTCGACGCTGGTCTGGTCGACCGTGGGAACCGCTCCCCCGATCGTCGCCACGTCCACGGTGTGGCCCGCGCCCGTGAACAGCTGGTACGGCACGACGAATTCCTCGGCCCAGAATCCCGAGGGGTGCTGTTCGCCGTCGAGCAGATGGAGCGTGGCCTTGGCCGTCATGACGACGAGAATCTTCATGACTGTTCTCCTTGTTTCCGATTCGATGCCGATTCAACACGCCCCCCGCAGGGGGCGTAAGGGGGGCGCCTCAGGCACGTGATACTTCGTCACGTGCGTCGAGCACCGCGATGATGCTGCGGAATTCATCGACCATGGGGTGGTCAGGATGGGCTTCTGCGAATATGCGTTCGCCGTACAGGGCGGCCAATTCCGGTGCGTACGGCAGGATTCCGGCGAGTGGAGCACCGTAGACCTCCTCCGCGCAGCGCCGGAACCGGGCCGGGTCCTCGCCCTGCGGGGCCATGCTCATCACCAGGGCGCGCCGGCAGGAGAGCCGCCCGGCCAGGGCGGTCGTCTCCTCGACCCCGGAGAGGTCGATCCGGTCGGCCCGCGCGAGGATCAGCAGCACGTCGGCGCTCGCCATGGCGGTCACCGACTCGTTGCTGAGTCCGGCGTGGGTGTCGAGCAGCAGCACGTCGAGGGCGAAGTAGGAGACCAGCCGGTCGAAGCCCTCCGGGAGCAGCCCGACGTCGTAGCCCGTGGTCATGATCTCCCGCAGGGACCCGCCGCCGGTCCTGGCGGGCACGACGTACAGCCCGGGCACGCCGGTCCGCCGGGCCGCGGCCTCGATCTCGCAGCGGCCGAGCAGGTAGTCGGCCAGCGACGGGCCGGGACCGAGCCGGAAGAGCAGGTCGAGGGCGGGTGACTGGAGGTCGGTGTCCACCACTCCGACCCGGCGTCCGGCGGCCGCCAGGAGCAGCGCCAGGTTGGCCAGGACGGTGGACTTGCCGGTGCCGCCCCGGTGCGAGTGCACCACGACGGTCTTGGCCATCAGGCCACCGCCCGGCCGGCCGGACCGGGTGCCCCGCCGTCGTCCACGTGCGGCCCCCGCGCCGCAGGTGGCCGGTGCAGGGCCAGCATGGTGACGTCGTCGTGCTGTTCGGCGGTCCCGGTGTGCTCCCGTACCGCCGCGTCCATCCGGTCGAGGACGTCCCGGCCGCGCAGCGGGCTACGGGCGAGCAGGTCGAGCATCCGCTCGTCGCCGAGGAAGGTGCCGTCCGGGCACCGGGCCTCGGGCACCCCGTCGGTGAAGATGAAGAGCGTGTCCCCGGGGTCGAGCTGGGCGTACCCGAGGGTGTAGACGCAGTCGGGCAGGACCCCGACGGCGGGGCCGGTGACCTCCAGCGCCCGGGGGCCGGAGCCGTCGGCGCTGAGCAGCAGGGGCGGGTTGTGGCCGCCGTTGATGTAGACGAGGCTGCCGGTGAGCGGGTCGAGGACGCAGAAGAAGAGGGTGGCGAAGTAGCCCTGCCGCAGGTGGTTGCGGGTGAGGTAGCCGTTCGTCGCGGTGACCGCGTTGAGCAGCGGGGTGGCGCCGACGACCGGGATGCGTCTGCTGCTTCCCGCGCGCCCGGCGGCCACCAGGTTCTGCAGCCCGCTGTTCTCGGCGGTGTGCCGCAGCAGGGAGCGGATCAGGGCCATGAAGAGGGCCGAGCCGACGCCCTTGTCGCAGACGTCGGCGACGACCAGCGCGAGCCGGCGGCGGTGGGAGATCTCGAAGACGTCGTAGAAGTCCCCGGCGACCTGGCGGGCCGGCCGGAAGCGGACGTCGATCTCCCAGCCGTCGGGCACGGGCAGGGAATCGGGCAGGAATCCGGCCTGGATCTCACGGCCGATCTCCAGCTCTTTCTCGTAGCTCATGAGTTCGGCGCGGGCGTCGGCCTCGCGCAGGGTGCGGCCGAGTTCGGCGCGCTCGGAGCAGGTGTGCAGGCGGGCTCCGACCAGGGCGGGCAGGAAGGGGGGAACGAGGTAGTCGTGGCCGATGCGGACGTGTTCCTCCAGGGCGGCGAATCCGTCCACGGTCCAGACGACCACGATCGGCGCTCCGGCCCAGCGGCGCAGCCTGCGCACGACGGTGCGCACGGACTCGCCCGGCACCTCGGCGGGGGCGAGCAGCACGTCGGCGACGGGCAGCACGTCCAGGGGGCCGGTGAGCAGCTCCGCCGGCGTACGGGCGACCACCGCGGCGTCCATCGCCTCCAGGGCGGCGAGCAGCGCCGGGGGCGGGGGCGGGTACGTGTCCAGGATGATCACGGTTGTGGACGGCATGGGCCGTTCCCCTCTGCCTGCATGGGTGTCATCGCCGCGGCCGCGGGCCCGCGAGGACGGTCAGCGTGCTGATGTTGCGGCCCTCCCTGCGTACGTAGCGGAACTCGTCCACGCTGGTGAGGGCGAGGTGGATGCCGAGGCCCCCGATCCGCCGCCGCTCGGGCGGCAGGTCGGTGGCGGGTGGCAGGCGGCCGGCCACCGGGTCGAACTCCGGTGCGCCGTCCTCCAGGACGATCCTCGCCCGCCCGGCCCCGGCGCGGCCGCGGACCGTGATCCGGCCCTCGCCGCCCCGGTAGCCGTGCGTCACGATGTTCGTCGCCAGCTCGTCCACCGCGAGCCGGAGCCGGTAGGCGGCCCCCCGGTCGAGTCCGGCCGCCACCGCCACCCCCCGCACGAAGTGGGCGATGGCGGTCAGCGAGCCGAGGTCGGCCGGGACGTGCAGCTCGGTGGGGGCGGGCCCGGCGCCGGACGGTCCGGCGGCCGGTCCGGAAAGGCGGGCGCCGCGGTGCGGGCTAGCGCCCATGGGCGCGCTCACTCATCGGACAGGACGATGCTGCGGTCCAGACCCGCCGTCCGGATGGTCCGGGAGACCGGCTCGATCGCGCCGACGACCTTGATGGTGACGTGGTCGGCGATCTTCTGCTGGGCGAAGACCAGGGAGCGCAGGCCGGCGCTGGCCATGTAGCCGACGCCGCCCATGCGGATCTCGACGGTGCTCGTGCCGTGCCCGGCGGCCTTCTCGATGGTCTGGTGGAAGTCGGGCGCGGTGTTGGCGTCCAGTTCGCCCGCCAGCTCGATCACGGTGGTGTCGCCCTCGATGCTCAGGGACACGGAAAGCGGCATGTCAGGTCTCCTTCGGCCGTGCGGTCAGGACGTCTCGGGATCCGGTGCGCGGCCGACGAGGATGACGACCGAGCGCGGACCGATCAGGTACTTGCCTGCGTTCTCCAGTTCGGACTCGCCCCCGGGCGAGCGGATGTCGTGCGGGGCGGTGGCGCTCGTGTCGGCGAAGAGGTGCCAGCTGCGTCCCCCGGGGAGGGCGGGCAGCTCCAGGTCGTGGTGCTCCCAGTGGGCGTTCATGGCGACGTACACGACGTCGTCGTCGGCGGGCCCGCACCGGGCGACCGCCAGCAGGCGGCTCTCGGGCGACCAGTCGGGCTGCCAGGCCCGCTCCCCGTGCCAGCTGATGTCCGGGAGGCCGACGTGGTCGCGGACGAGGCCGGTGGGGTGGGCGGTGGAGCGCAGTTCGCGGTGGTGCTTGCGGAACGCGATCAGCGATCTCGCGAAGCGCAGCAGTTCGGCGTTGTCGTCGACCTGGTCCCAGTCGAACCAGGAGAGTTCGTTGTCCTGGCAGTAGGTGTTGTTGTTGCCCTGCTGGGTGCGGCCGACCTCGTCGCCCGACAGCAGCATGGGGATGCCCTGGCTGGTGAGGAGGATGGCGAGGGCGTTCTTCATCTGGCGCAGCCGGAGCCGTCCCACCTCGGGGTCGTCGGTGGGTCCCTCGGCCCCGCAGTTCCAGCTCTGGTTGTCGTTGGCGCCGTCGTTGTTGTATTCGCCGTTGGCCTCGTTGTGCTTCTCGTTGTACGAGACCAGGTCGGCCAGGGTGAAACCGTCGTGCGCCGTCAGGAAGTTGACGGAGGCGGCGGTACCGCGGCCGGTGTACAGGTCGGGCGAGCCGGCGATGCGGGTGGCGAGCTCGCCGGTGACGCCCGGGTCGCCCTTGAGGAAGCTGCGGACGGTGTCGCGGTACTTGCCGTTCCACTCGGCCCAGCGGCCGTAGGCCGGGAAGTTGCCGACCTCGTAGAGGCCGCCCGCGTCCCAGGCCTCGGCGATGAGCTTGGTGTGCCGAAGGACGGGGTCGTAGGCGAGCATTTCCAGCAGCGGCGGGTTGGGCAGCGGGGTGCCGTCCAGGTCGCGGCCGAGGATGGCGGCGAGGTCGAAGCGGAATCCGTCGACGTGGTAGTCGGCGACCCAGTGGCGCAGGCAGTCGAGCACGTAGTTGCGCACGACCGGGTGGTTGCAGTTGACCGTGTTGCCGGTGCCGCTGAAGTTGAAGTAGTACCCCTCGGGCGTGAGCATGTAGTACGTGGCGTTGTCGAGGCCCTTGAAGGAGATGGTCGGGCCCTGCTCGTTGCCTTCGGCAGTGTGGTTGAAGACGACGTCGAGGATGACCTCGATGCCGGCCGCGTGCAGGTCCTTGATGAGGGTGCGGAACTCGTCGCCCTGCATGCCGTAGCGTCCGGTGGCCGCGTACCCGGCCTTCGGGGCGAAGAACGAGACGGTGTTGTAGCCCCAGTAGTCGAAGAGATGCTCGCCGGTCTCCGGGTTGGAGCGCGGGTTGTCGCTCTCGTCGAACTCGAACACGGGCAGCAGCTCTATGCAGTTGACGCCGAGTTCCTTGAGGTACGGGATCTTCTCGCGCAGGCCCGCGAAGGTGCCGGGGGCCGTCACCCCCGAGGAGGGGTGCCGGGTGAATCCGCGCACGTGGGTCTCGTACACGACGAGGTCGGTGGCGGGGATCCCCAGCGGGGTGTCGTCGCCCCAGTCGAAGTCCTGGAGGCAGACGCGGGAGCGGTACTGGTAGGCCCGGTCCCGGTCCGGTTCGACGCCCCACACGTCGCGGCCGCTGATCAGCCGGGCGTAGGGGTCGGACAGGATCTGGCGGGCGTCGAAGCGGTGGCCGGTGACCGGGTCGTAGGGTCCGTCGGCCCGGTAGCCGTATTCGATGTTCTCGTGGTCGAGGCCGAAGACGGTCATGGCGAAGACGCTGCCGGTGCGGAACTCCTGGGGGAAGTCCAGCTCGGCCATCGGCTCGGGCTCTCCGCGCTTGAAGAGGACCAGCGACATCGAGGTCGCCTGGTCGGAGAAGACGGAGAAGTTGACCCCGCCGGGGACCACGTTGGCCCCGAAGGGGAAGGGCTTGCCCGCGCGGACGCCGTACCCGCTCACCTCGTGGGTCGGGTAGGCGTCGACGCGCAGCACCTGCTCCGAACGGCTCGCGCTCATCGCGCGGCCGGTTTCGCGAGGGCGGCGGCGCCGGCCCGGGCCTTGGCCCTCGCCTCGGCCCGGGCCTCGGCCGCGGCGGCTTCCCCGGTCTCGAAGAAGTCGAGGAAGCCGGTGGCCGACATGACGAACCGGACTTCCTCGCTCACCCCGTGGAGGGTGACGGCGACCCCGGCGTGCTGGGCCTCGCGGTAGACGACGAGCAGGGTCCGCAGTCCCGCGCTGGAGACGTAGGTGACGGCGGTCAGGTCGATGCGCAGCGGGCGGCCCTCGCGGACCAGCGGCAGCAGCGACTGGAGCAGGGACCCGGAGGTCTCGCTGTTGATCTCGCCGGTGGCGACGAGCACGGTGCCCGTCTTGTTCCGGCGTTCCTTCATGCTGAGTGTCATGGTCTTCCCCTCGTGTCGGGGCGCCCCCCGTTGAGCGCTATCGGTTCACCGGCCGCAGCCGGACCTTGACCTTCACCCGCCCCTGGACGTCGGGCAGCCGCACGGTGAGGCCGTCCGCGTCGAAGTCCGTCCACGGCTTCTCGTCGATCTCGACGGACGCGACCTGGACCGAGCCGGCGGGGAGCAGGTCGGGCGAGACGCGCAGCACGCGGTCGGGCAGGCCCGCCGGATCCGGCTGGAAGTGGAAGTCCATCTCCCGGCCGTTGATCAGCAGGTTGTTGTAGACGGCGGAGAGGTAGCACAGCTCCGCCGAGTGGTACATGGACATCGAGTGGCTGCCCTTGAGCCGCTCGGTGCCGAGCAGGTACGGCGTGCCGCTGGCCAGCACGTTGAAGTAGACCGCTCCCTCGTCGTGGTCGAGGAAGAAGGTGTTGTAGAAGGCCTCGGCCTGGCGGCCCTCCCGGAGGAAGTCCTCGTCGCCGAGGGTGCCGTGCAGGATGAGGTAGGCCAGGATGGCCTGCTCCTGCTGCCACCACGCCTTGCGGTCGTGCCAGGCGAAACGATACGTCTGGGCGTCCCCGCTCTTGAGGCGCTCCACGACGTCGTACCAGCCGCCGCGCTGGAGGTCGCTCCCGGCCTCCGGCATGATCTCGCCGATCCGGCGGGCGAGCTCCTCATAGGCGGGCTTCGCCTTCAGGGAGTTCATCCGCATCAGGTTCCAGGCGATCTTGAGGTTGTGTCCGACGACCGCGCGGTTCTGCTGCCAGCTGTGCGTGGTGTCGTGGGACCAGTCGCGGTGGAAGCGTTCCTGGACGAACGGACTGTTCTTGTAGTCCGGGAAGCGCTCCGCGATGGTGTCGAAGGTGTACTCCAGGAAGTCGGCGTACTTCTGCTCGCCGGTCGCCAGGTAGAGGTTGATCAGGTAGGCGGGCGCGTGGTCCCCGACGGAGTTCCAGTTCTTGCGCTCGCGGTTCTCGCCCAGCGACTCGTGGTCGGCGCTGAACAGGATCGGGTCGATGTGCGAGTAGTAGCCGCCGAGTTCGCCGTCGTGGAAGAACTTGTCGAACAGCCGGATGGTGGCGTCCGCGTCGTTCTTGATCCGTACGTCGCCGGTCACCCGGTAGGTCTGGACCGGCCCGGCGAGCGCGTAGATCTGCTCGTACATCGGGATCGCGTCGTAGTCGTCGGAGAACTCCGAGGTGAACAGCTTGCGTTCGCTGTCCCCGTCGACGCTGATGCCGTGGTACCAGAAGACCACGTCCTCCTCGCCGTCCACGACCCGCATGTGCTTGCGCAGGTACTCGGTGCCGCGCTCGGCGACCTCCAGGTACTCGTCCTTGCCGGTCAGCAGGTAGGCCGACGCCATCCCGTAGACCAGGCGGGAGATGGTGTCCGTCTCCTGGACGTGGCTCGCGGTCTTGTCGCCGCCGAGGCGGACCTCCGTGCGGTACTGCGCGAAGTCGACCGGGCCGTCGCCGAACTGGGCGCGCCGGTAGAAGGAGGCCAGCGACTCGATCTGCTTGACCCACCAGCTCGGCTCCTCGAAGCGGTAGTCCTCGGCGCCGCGGCCCAGGAACACCAGCCGCTTGGCCTCGAACCGGCCCCCGTTCTCGGGGTAGTGCACGCCGTAGGCGTAGAGGAAACGGCCGGCCGAGAGCATCTCGTCGATGTGCCCGGAGGCGTCGACGTACGGCTCGTCCAGGTTGCGGACCAGCTCGGCGCTGGGGTCCCCGGCGAGCGAGACGTCGAACTCGCGCCCGTCGGCGGTCCTCAGCAGCAGCGCGCGGGTGGTGGAGTCGAAGCGGCCGACGTAGCCCGCGATGGTGTCGGAGAAGGAGAAGCTCACGGCATCCGCCATGTCATGCACCGTCCTTGTCGGAAGAGCGGTCGGTCACGGAACGGTCTTCGTCCTCGAACCCCTGGCTGACCTCGACGATCACGCCGTCCGGGTCGCGGAGCCACACGGTCCGCCAGCCGCAGATGAAGTCGTCGAAGTCCAGTGGTCCCAGGGTCACTTCGGCCGCGTCCCCCAGCTCCGCGAGGAACGCGTCGACGCTGTCGGTCTGGAAGGCCAGGTGCCGCATCCGGCCCGGGGCCTGCGGGCCGTCCTCGTGCGCCGGGCGGGCCGGGGACGCGGTCGAGCCGAAGAGCTCCAGGTACGCGTCCCCCTTGCGCAGGAACACGATCCGGGCGTCCCCGAGGTCGACCACCCGGGCCCGCGCGAAGCCGAAGTACCGGGTGTAGAACTCCTCGGTGGTCTTCTGGTCGGCGCAGTTCAGGCCCACGTGCGAGAAGCGCATCGCGGCGCCGTCCATCAGGGGGCACCTCCCAGCGGTGGCTGGGGGGCGGTCCCCCGGCCCCGCCCGGCGGCGATCAGGTCGATGATCCGGCGGGCGAAGAGGTGGTGGTGGGCGCCGGTGCGCCCGGTGACCAGGTCGCCGTCGACGACCACGTCCTCGTCGACGTACTCCGCTCCCATGTTGCGGATGTCACCGATGAGGTTGTTGTGGCACACCACCTTGCGGCCGCGGACCGTGCCGGGGATCGACGAGGCCAGCCACATGCCGTGGCAGATGATCCCCTTGAGGACCGTCGGCTCCTCGAAGGCCCGGCGCAGCAGTTCGGTCGCGGGCGCCGGCCGGTCGACGTCCTCGGTGTAGCGCAGCCGGTCGGCGACCATGCCCGAGGGCACGATCAGCGCGGAGTAGCGGCGCAGCTGCTCGTCGCTGAGGCCTTCCAGGCTCTGGTCGGCGGTGAACGGCGCCCGGTACTCGTGGCCGGTGAAGGTCAGCGAGTCGTTGCCCCACAGCCGGGTCAGGAAGTCGACCTCGGCGCCCTCCTCGGCGAATCGGCGGCCGTAGTAGAAGATCTCCGGCTCGTAGAAGTCGCTCTCGATCAGGACCGCGATCCGGGTCCCGGACAGTGCTCCCTCGCGCAGGACGGTGTCAGACACGGGAGGCCCCCTTCAGGAAGTCCGCCGCGCGCTCGGCGATCATCGCGATGGCGGTGTGGCAGTTGCCCGAGGGCACGGCGGGCATCACGCTCGCGTCGACGACGCGCAGGCCCCGTACGCCGTGCACCCGCAGCTCGGGGTCGACCACGGAGAGGTCGTCGACGCCCATCCGGCAGGAGCCGGCCTGGTGGTGGTAGCTCTCCGCCTTCTGCCGTACGAAGCCCCGCAGGTCCTCGTCGGTGACGGCGCCCGGGCCGGGCTGGAGCTCCTGCTTGTACCAGGGCGAGAAGGCGGAGGTCGCGAAGATCTCGCGGGCCAGCTTCACACCCTGGACCATCCGCTCCAGGTCCCAGCGGTCGCCCAGGTAGTTCGGGTGGATCAGCGGGTGGGCCAGCGGGTCGGCGCTCGCCAGCCTGATCCAGCCGCGCGAGACCGGCCGGACCACCCCGGGCAGGATGGACACGGTGTGGGGGTGGTCCTGGCCCACGATCACGTCGAACGGGACGTGGACGAAGGCGATCTGGAGGTCCGGCGCGGGCAGCCCCGGCCGGGAGGACAGGAACAGCGCGCTCTCGGAGAGGTTCTGCGCGGGCGCGGGCAGCTCCTGGGTGACCTCGGCCATCAGGCCCGTCAGGACGTGGTTGTGGAAGTTCTCGCCCACCCCGGGCAGCGCGGCGGTCACCGCGATGCCGTGCGGGCGCAGCCGGTCCGGATGCCCGATCCCGGAGAGCAGCAGCAGCTTCGGGGATTCGATCGCCCCGGCCGCCACGATCACCTCGCGCCGGGCCCGGACGGTGTACGTGCCGGGCTCGCCGCTGCTGCGGTGCGCGTCCGCGACGACCCGGCCCGGGAAGCCGGCCGCCGGGGCGCTCTGGACGTACTCGGCGCCGGTGCAGGTGTCCCCGTCGAAGAGCAGCCGGGTGGCCTGGGCGCCGGTGCGCAGGGTGAGGTTGGGGCGGTCGAGGGCGGGCTCCAGGTAGGCGGCGAGCACGCCCTGGCGGCGGCCGTCGGCGACGTCGATGTGGTGCCAGGCCGTACCGAAGAGCCCGCGCCGGGGCCCGTCGGTGTTGAAGTCCGCGATCTCCTGGTGGCCGAGTTCCACGGCAGCGTCGATGAAGGCGCGGGAGACCGGGTTGGGGTCGTGCCGTCCGGCGTGGGTGACGCGCTGGGGGCCGCTGGTGCCGGTGGTGGCGGCGGTCGGGTCCTCCTGGGCCTCCAGGAGCGAGAAGTAGGGCAGCACGTCCTCGTACGCCCAGCCCGCGGCGCCCTGGTAGGCCCAGTTGTCGAAGTCCGAGGCGTGGCCGCGGATGTGCATCATGATGTAGAGGTTGCTGCTGCCGCCGGGGGCCTTGCCGCGCGGTTCGTAGGTGCGGCGGCCGTCCAGACCGGGCTGCGGGACGCTGGTGTAGCCCCAGTCGACGGGCCCGCCGAGCAGTTTGTACCAGGAGGACGGGTCGTCCACCTCCGGCGGGATGCGGGGGCCGCCCGCCTCCAGGACGAGGACGCTGACGTCCGGGTCCTCGGAGAGCCGGTGGGCCAGGACGCCGCCCGCGGTGCCCGATCCGATGACGATGTAGTCGTATTCCGTCCCGGTCCCGGCGCTGGTCACGGGGCACCCGGCACCTGGAAGGGGACGGTGTCGTGGTAGTTCGCCATGTAGGCGATCTTTCCGTCCACGATCCGGAAGAAGTTCATGACCTCGGCCTCGATGTCCTCGCCGGAGGCGCTCACGGCGGTGAGGTGGGAGACGGCCGCGGCCTTCTCCCCGTCCCCGTCGATGACGAAGTGCACGGGCTCGTTGCGGAAGACGCGGTACATGTCCCCCATGCCCTTCATCATCGAGCGCAGGGTGTCCAGGCCCTCGATGTGTCCGGCGAGCTGCTCGTCCATCACCTGGTCGTCGGCGAAGAGGTCGCACCAGCGGTCCCAGTCACCGGCGTTGGCGTACTGGTAGTACGCGGTCAGGATCCGGCGTACGTCGTCCATCGAGCTCATCCCCATTCCCCCTGTCGGTCCCTGCGGGTGCCGTCCGGCGCGAAGGGCGCCCAGAACTGGCTGAACGCGCTCGCCGAGTCGCCGAAGAGGCCGTCGCGGCCCTCGACGATCCGGCCGTCGCGCCAGCGCATGAAGTGGAAGACCGGATAGTCCATCCGCTCGTACGGGGACCGGCTGCCCTGGTCCGCGCCCTCGCGCAGGGCGACGTTGCGGCACAGGTCGGCGCTGCAGTCCTCGCCGACGAGCACGGCCTCGATGTCCATCCGGAAGGTGCCGCCGGTGAGCTTGTGGGTCTGTCCCATCAGCTCCAGGAAGGCGTCCAGGCTCTCGTACCAGCCGGCCAGCGGGTGGTTGCCCGGCACCAGCCAGCGCAGGTCCTCGGCGTAGTAGTCCAGGATCCGGGCGCGGTCTCCGGAGCCGAGGGCCCGGTAGGCCGACTCGACCCGCTCGCGTGTCACTTCGGTCATCGCTCGTGTCCTTCCCCGGGTCCGGACCCGGTCTCAGAGCGCGCCCGAACCGGGCATCGGCGCCAGCTCGTTGACGGTGTACGCCTTGATGCGCGGCCCCTGGGGACCGGCGACGACCGTCCAGGTCTGGTCGGCGTCGAAACCGAGCCACTGGCTGCGGGCGCCCGGCGGGTCCCAGATCTTGGCCTGCCAGTTGACGAGGACGCGCACCACCGCGCGGTCGCCCTCGATGACGGGCTCCACCTTGGTGACGGTGTGCACCTCGTCGAAGAAGCGGTGGGTGACGGCCGCGTACCAGCGGCCGAAGCCCTCGTGGCCGAGGAAGGTGTCCTCGGGGACCTTGAACTCCAGGTCCGCGGTGATGAATCCGAGCACCTGGTCCAGCGGAAGGTGCTGGTCCAGCGCCCCGTACCACGCGTCGGTGAAGGCGCGGATCGCGTCCTCGGTCAGCCGCTCGACGGGCATGCCGGTCTCCTCCTTGTCAGGGTGTGCACGGTCGGTCGCTCAGATCTGGATGTCGACGAGGAACGGGCCCGGGTGCTCGAGCATCCGGCCGACGGCCGCGGCCGCCTCGTCCGGCTTCTCCACCCGCATCCCGCCCGCGCCCAGCGCCCGGGCCAGCCCGGCGAAGTCGATCTCGGGGCGGGAGAGGTCGAAGGAGCCGGGGAACCCGTGCGCGGGGATGTCCCGCTCGCGCCAGTACTGGGCGATGTTGTCGTCCAGCAGGCGGTACTTGCGGTTGTTGCACACGACGAACTTGGCGTCGATGCCGTGCCGGGCGGCGGTCCACAGCGCCTGGTAGGTGTACATCGACCCGCCGTCGCCCGCGAAGCCGACCACCGTCCGGTCGGGGCGGGCGAGTTTGGCGCCGACCGCGCCCGGGAAGCCGACGCCGAGGGAACCGCCCCGGGTGAGGTGGTAGTCCCCGGGCCGCTCGGGCGGCAGATACCGGGTGACCAGCGGGGAGGTGGTCAGCGCCTCGTCGAAGACGATCAGGTCGCCCCCGGTCCGCTCGGCCAGGGTCCGCAGGAAGACGGCCATCGGCGTACCGTCCTCCGCCTCCCCCGCGCCGCCGGGACCGGCGTCGCGGCCCGCCAGGGCCCGCTCCCGGGTACGGGCGTCCAGCCGGGCGGCCGCCGCGGCCCGCCGCTGCGGGGTCAGCAGGCGCTCCAGTACGCCCGCCAGCGCGCGCAGCGCCCGTTTCGGATCCGCGGCGAGCCCGAGGTCCACGGGGTGGTTCTTGGCGATCTCGTAGGCGTCGAGGTCGATGTGGACGACCTTGGCGCCCGGCCGGAAGGGGCTCTCCAGCTCCGGGAAGACCTCCGGGAAGACATAGGTGCCCACGATCAGCACCCCGTCCGCCCCGGCGACCAGCTCCTTGCTGTGCGGGCCGAACATGTGGCCGCTCTGCCCGCGCCGCAAGGGGTGCGAGGCCGCGATGTTGACCTCCGAGGAGTCGACCTCGTACACGTCCGCGCCCAGCAGCTCGGCGACGGCGGCGAGTTCGGCCTGGGCCCCGGAGAGCGCGACCCCGTCCCCGATGAGGACGACGGGCCGCTCGGCGGCGGCGAGCAGCTGGGCCGCCCGTCCGACCGAGGCCGGCGAGGGCTCCACATCGGTCAGCGGCACGGTGGCGGGCAGGACGGGCTCGGCGTTCGGCTCGTCCAGCACGTCCATCGGCAGCGCCACGAACACCGGCCCGCGCGGCGGGGTCATGGCGATCTTCACGGCCCGCCTGACCGTGCGCAGGACGGAGCGCGGATCGGTGACGCGGGTCGCGTACTTGGTGACCGGACGGGCCATGGCGACCAGGTCGGCGGCCATCTGCGCGTCCATCGCGTCGTAGCGGACCCCGGCGTCGCCGGCGATCACCACGAGCGGGGTGTGGCCGCGCAGGGACTGGTACAGCATGCCGATCCCGTTGCCCAGACCCACACCGGAGTGCAGCTGGAGCAGCGCCGGACCGCCGGTGGCGCGGGCATAGCCGTCGGCGATGCCCGCGGCCACGGTTTCCTGGAGGGCGAGGACGTAACGGAAGTCCGCCGCCGCGTCGGCGGCGTCGAGGAATCCCTGTTCCACCGTCCCGGGATTTCCGAACATCACCGTCAGGCCGTCGGCCTTGAACTGCTCGATCAGCCTTTCCCGTCCGGGAGTGGCTTCCATGAATTCCCCCTCGGTTCACGCGGGTTGCGCAATCGTCGTCCCACTACCATCCGTATCGGGTGAGACCGTCCTCCAGGACTTCCACGATCTTCTGCCCGGTGAGATACGAATCCGGCGTCGAACGGCCGGTGACGAAGGGGAAGTCGACGACGACCGAGAGCGGCTTGCCGAAATTCCCGTGGTACGCCCCGCGCGGGCCGGTGGCATCGCGCAGGATGTATTCCAGCGGATACGGCGGGGGGCCCATGTTGAAGTCGGTACCGAGGAATCCGGTGCCGTCCTTGTAGTCGTATTCCTTGCAGTGTCCGGTGACGTGCTTGCCCCAGATGATGCTGCGGCGGTCGCCCCAGTCGCGGGCGAAGGCCAGGCAGGCCACGCCGTAGCACTCGGCGGCCACGACCTTGCCCGCGTCACGGAAGGCCAGGATCAGGGCGTGGACGCGCTCGTTGTTGGCGAGGTCGGCGATCGGTCCGCTGCCGCCCACGATGAGCAGGGCGTCGTAGCCGTCGATGTCGGCCCGCAGTTGGTCCAGGTCGCGGTGGTACTGCTCCAGCTTGCGCAGATAGCCCTCGTCGCTCGTGTACGGGCGCTCGGGTGCCCATGCCTCGATGTCGAGCGGGGAGTCCAGCCGGCTCGACTGCTCGAACTCCCGCCCCAGCCGGGCGTTCTCCTCGGTGGTGACCGAGCGCCCCAGCGGAGGGTCGATGTAGTGCGCGTCGAGGCTCGGCGGAAGGGCGTGCGGGCGCTTCCCGGTCGGGGTGGCGAATACGACGTCGTAGCCCCGCTCGTCGAACTTCGATACAGGACCTATGAGTTCCTCGGCCCAGTAACCGTGTTCGGAGACAATGACCAGAATCTTTCTGCTCACGGATTCCTCCAGGCGCCGCCTGTTGTCGTTGGCGTCCCCCACCCTGCTTCCGTCCCGGGCCTGCGTCAAAGCGCCGGTGTGCGACTACGTGAGGTAGATGCCCAGGTCATGCGGGCACCTCACGAAGTCGTGCGGCGAGTTCAGGAAGTAGCCGCCGGACTACCTGACTTCGGCCGAATCCGTGAACCGCGCACCGGCGCCCGTCCTATGGTCTGGACGCCGAGGTGACGGCAGGCCGAAGAGAGGGACGGGGCCGATGGAAAGTCAGTGCGCGCACATCGATCACATACGTCCGGTGAAGCCCTCCGCGGAGGGCTGTGAGGAATGCCTGGCCCTGGGCGAGGGCTGGGTCCACTTGCGGATGTGTCTGGGCTGCGGCCACGTGGGGTGCTGCGACTCCTCGAGGAACCGCCACGCCACCCGCCACTTCCGGGCCTCCGGCCACCCGATCGCGGCCTCGCACGAGCCCGGCGAGTACTGGGCGTGGTGCTACGCCGACCAGCTCATGCTGGACCCGGCGTGAACGCCGCCCCCGGCCGGCCCTCCCCCGGCCCCACGTCCACCCCCGCCGCGGCCGCGGCGACCGCCGCCCGGGTGGAGAGCCGCAAGCCCGTCATCCTGGCCGTCGACGACGACCCGCAGGTGCTGCGCGCGGTGCGCCGGGACCTGCGCAGCGCCTACGGGGACCGCTACCGGGTGCTGGGCGCGTCCTCCGCGGCCGACGCCCTGAAGATCCTCGACTCCCTCGACGAGCGCGGCCACGACCCGGCGCTGTTCCTGGTGGACCAGCGCATGCCGGACGTCACCGGCGTGGAGTTCCTCCTCGAGGCGGTCTCCCGCTTCCCGGACGCCCGCCGCGTGCTGCTGACCGCCTACGCCGAGACGGACGCGGCGATCACCGCGATCAACCGGGTCCGGCTGGACTACTACCTGCTCAAGCCCTGGGACCCGCCGCACGAGCGGCTCTTCCCGGTCCTGGACGACCTGCTGTCGGACTGGCTCGCCACCTACCGCCCCGCCTACGACGGGATCATCGTCGCCGGTCATCTCGTGGCCCCCGGCACGCACGCCGTGCGGGACTTCTTCACCCGCAACGGCCAGCCGTTCCGCTTCCTGAACGTCGAGCGGGACCCGGAGGCGCTGACCCTGCTCACCGCGCAGCCCGGCGCCGCGCTGCCGCTGGTCCGCTTCCCCGACGGCGCGGTGCTCTCCGCGCCCTCGGACACCGAACTGGCCGGGCGCCTGGGCCTCGCCACGACCGCCTCGCGCCCGCACTACGAGTGCGTGATCGTCGGCGCGGGCCCGGCGGGGCTGGCCGCTGGGGTGTACTCCGCTTCCGAGGGCCTGACCACGCTGATGCTGGACTCCCGGGCGCCGGGCGGCCAGGCGGGCACCTCCAGCCTGATCGAGAACTACCTCGGCTTCCCCTCGGGCCTCTCCGGCGGGGACCTGACCCGCCGGGCCACCATCCAGGCCTCCCGGTTCGGCGCCGAGATCCTCCACCCGGTGGAGGTGGTCTCGCTGACCCGCGACGATCCGGCGAAGATCCTGACCCTGGCGGACGGTACGGAGATCAGCGCGGAGACGGTCCTGCTGGCGACGGGGGTGGCGTACAACCGGCTGGAGGCCCCGGGCGCGGACCGCTTCGAGGGCGCCGGGCTGTACTACGGCGCGGCCACGACCGAGAGTTCGGCCTGCATCTCGCAGCACGTCTTCATCGTGGGCGGGGCGAACTCCGCCGGGCAGGCGGCGGTCCACTTCGCCAAGTACGCGGCCCGGGTGACGGTCCTGGTCCGGGCGGCCTCGCTCGACGACAGCATGTCCCGGTACCTGATCGACGAGATCGGACGGACCCCCAACATCGAGGTCAGGGTCCGCACGACGGTGGTCTCGCTCGACGGCGACGAGCACCTGGAGCGGATCGTGCTGCACCACGCGGACACCGGGCAGGACACCGAGGTCCCGGCGCGCTTCATGTTCACGTTCATCGGCGCCCGCCCGCACACCGGCTGGCTGGCCGGGGTGGTCGAGCGGGATCCGTACGGCTTCGTCCTGACCGGCTCGGACCTGATCTCCAACGGCGGTGAAATGCCCGCCGAGTGGAGCCTGGAGCGGGCTCCGTACCCCTTGGAGACGAGCGTTCCCGGGGTCTTCGCGGCGGGCGACGTCCGGGCCCATTCGGTCAAGCGGGTCGCCTCGGGGGTGGGCGAGGGTGCGATGGCGGTGTCCCTGATCCACCGCTACCGCTCGATGGGCTGAGAGCGAACAGGGGCCGGAACCCCCGCGAGCCGCTTGCGATCAAGAAGGTATCGGATGCAACGTTAATTACATGATTACAGCCGAGCAGAACGAACAGCTCCGCGCCTGGTTCGCGGAACGCCTTCCGGTGGACGTCTACGAGTCCCTGGCCGAGGTCACGGTGGACCGCGAGGAGATCACGGTCGTCGGCACCCTCCCGGCCAACGAGTCGGTCAAGGAGTTCCGCGAGCGCACCCGCGAGCAGCGCATCGAGGTGGCCCGGGCCGCCGAGGAGCTCTACCGCCGCAAGGTGGCCTGGGGGGTGCGGTCCGGAGAGGACACGACCCTCTTCACGCACCTCGCCGTCCCCGTGATGACCCGGCTGCGCCAGTCCGAGCGCGCCGTGCTCGACACGCTGGTCGCGGGCGGCGTCGCCCGCAGCCGGGCCGACGCGCTGGCCTGGTGCGTCCGGCTCGTCGAGAAGAACACGGACACCTGGCTCGCCGACCTGCGGGGCTCGCTGGAGAAGGTCCAGCAGGTCCGCGCGCAGGGCCCCGACCAGGCGGAGGCCGCGAAGCCGGACTCCGGCGACTCCAGGAAGTCCGGGTCCGAATGACGGAAAGCGCGGCCGGGCACAGATGATCGCGGAAGGGTAGCCGCGAACACCCGAACCCAGGGAGAGGCACGCACACCATGACCACGACGGTCGAATACATCCGCTACCGGATCGCACTGGACGACCAGCCGGCCTTCGAGGACGCCTACCGGCGTGCGGCCGAGGCCCTGGCCGCCTCGCCCGAGTGCGTCGACTACGAACTGGCGCACTGCGAGGAGGAGCGCGAGCGCTACATCCTCCGGATCCGCTGGACCTCGGTCGACGCCCATCTGAACGGCTTCCGCAAGGGCGAGCACTTCCCGGCGTTCTTCACCGCGATCCGCCCGTTCGTGACCGCCATCGAGGAGATGCAGCACTACCTCGTGACCGATGTCGTGGGCACGGGAAAGGCTTCCTGAACGTCATGAGCACGCCGACGATCTACGAGTGGATGGGCGGGGCCGAGGCGATGAACCGCCTCACCGACGTCTTCTACTCGTACGCACTGCAGGACGGGATCCTCGCCCCCGTCTTCGCGGGCATGGACGCCGAGCACCCCCGGCACGTCGCGGTCTGGCTGTCCGAGGTCTTCGGCGGCCCGGCCGAGTACTCGGCCCACCACGGCGGCCACCAGCACATGGCCACCAAGCACCTGGGCCGTGCGATCACCGAGAAGCAGCGCCGCCGCTGGGTGGACCTGCTGCTCGACACGGCCGACGAGGTCGGCCTGCCGACCGACCCCGAGTTCCGGGCGGTGTTCGTCTACTACATCGAGTGGGGCACCCGGATGGCGCTCATCTACTCCGGGCCCAACCCGCCCCCGGTGGACGCGGCCAAGATCCCGGTGTGGTCCTGGGGCCAGACCCCGCCGTGGGTGCCGAAGGCCGCGCGGGAAACGGCCAAGGAGGACTGACCGGTCAGCTCCGGCGCGGAGGCGGCCCCGGCTTCGGCCGGGGCCTGTCGCCGGGGTCCGCCAGCAGGACGGTCAGCGCGCCCTCGGTGGAGTTCCGCCAGAAGTCCACGGCCTGCTCCAGGACGTCCTGGAAGGTTTCCCAGTCCCCCGGCCGGGCCTGCGCGTAGCCGCCCCAGGACGTCACGGCCAGCAGCCGCCCCGACGCCGCGGGCAGCCAGGACAGATCGATCAGGCAGTCCGCCAGCGCGTCCCAGTTCGCGCCGAAGTGCTCCGGGAGCCGCAGCGCCTCCCCGCACCGCCGCATCAGCTCGGCCTTGCTGCGCACGCCGTCCAGATCGAGCCGTACGACCATCCAGCCGGCCTCCTCGGCGGCCGCCAGGGCCGGGGCGAGGGCGCGGGGGTCCAGGGTCATCGGAGAACCGCCTTGAAGGTCGAGTAGTGGTCGTCCGTGTAGAAGAACTCGCTGCCCTGACCGGTGATGATCCGCCGCGCGCCGCGGTCCCGGGAGCCGGGGGTCTTCACCGTGAACTCGTGGTAATAGCCGCGCTTCTGCTGCGGCAGGACCTTCTCGAAGTTCCCGAAGACGGTGTTGTCCTGCCGGTAGGGGTACGGGCCGCCCTTGTCGATGAGCGCGAGCGTGTCCCGCGCCTGCTCGGGCAGCTCCGCGGCCCGGACGGTCTTCATCCCCTTCGCCCAGCCGGGGGTGGCGCTCGTACGCGGCGAGGCCGAGCCGCTCGGTGAGCCGCCGGCCGGCGCGGGGTCCTTCTTCCCGGCGCAGCCCGCGGCGCCCACCAGGGCGACGCAGAGGAACACGGCCCCGAGCAGGCGCAGCAACTGGCGGGGCACGCTCCGGAAGATCATGCGCTGATGGTGTCAAATATCCGTTTCGCCCGCGAATCGCGGACGGCATGTGGGCCAGTGCCGGCGGTGAGCACGGCGATCACGGCGAGGCCGGGGCCGGGGCCGGGGCCGGGGCCGGGGCCTACGACACCAGGTCGTCCGGGTCCGCGCGCTCCAGCGCGGGCCGCAGCCCCGGCTCGGACTCGGTCAGCAGGAAGTCCGCGACCGCCGTGTCCGTCACCAGGCTGGTGACCAGCCCGGAGCGCAGGACCGCCCCGATCGCCGAGGCCTTGCGCAGCCCGCCCGCGATCGCCACGACCTCCGGGATCCGCCGCAGCCGGTCCGCCTCGACGGTGATGCAGCGTTCGCCGAGGTCCCGGCCGACCCGGCGGCCCTCGGAGTCGAAGAGGTGCGCGGACATCTCGGCGGCCACGCCGAGGGAGGCGTAGTGCGCGCGCTCCTCGTCGGTCAGCATGTCGTGGACGGTCGAGATGCCCGGCTCCCACGACCCGATGGACACCGCGGCGACGGTCACCTTGTCGAAGTACTCGAAGGCGCGCGCGATCCCGGTCTGGCCGCGCAGCGCGGCGGCCGTCGCCGGATCGGGCAGCAGCATCGGCGCGTAGATCGGGTGCGCGTCCCCGCCCGAGACCTGGGCGGCGCGGCGCACCGCCTCGACGGATCCGCGCTCGGCCGTCCCCGCGTCGTACACACCGGTCAGCTGCACCACGGTGCACGGCGGCAGCCGGTGCAGCGAGGCGGCCATGTGGATGGTGGAGCGGCCCCACGCCAGGCCCAGCACATCGCCCTCGTTGACCAGCTCGCCGAGCAGGTCCGCCGCGACCGCGCCCAGGTTCTCCGGGTCGGGAGCGTCCTCGGTCGCGTCGGCCGGGGATTCCACGACGACCGCGTGCCGCAGGCCGTACCGGGCGCGCAGCGCGTCGGAGCGCTCCGCGTCCAGTTCGGCCGGCACCCGGATCTCGATGCGCACGAGGTCGCGTTCGAGCGCGGTCTCCAGGACCCGGGCCACCTTGAAGCGGCTCACGCCGAACTCCTCGGCGATCTGGATCTTGGACTTGCCCTCCAAGTAGAAGCGCCGGGCCATCGCCGCCGCCTGTACCAGCTCCGCGGGTCCCATCCGCAGGGCTGACCGTCCCGCCGACATTGCAGACACCGCGTTCTCCTCACTGCTGTTCACACTCTCGACTCGCCGTTCATCCTGTCAGATCCGGCGGCCGTTGATCAGCCTGGACAGCCAGCGTTCACCGAGCTGTTCACCAAGCCTTGGCTCAATGGCCGCAAGCCCAGGGCGCCGCGGAGATCGCCCGGTCGGCCTGCTCGCGCAAGGTGCGGACCGCGGCGGCCGGATCGACCGCTCCGTAGACCGCGCTGCCCGCCACGAACACGTCGGCGCCGGCCTCGGCGCAGCGCTCGATGGTCGAGGCCGACACCCCGCCGTCCACCTGCAGCCACAGCTCCAGGCCGTGCTTGGCGATCAGCTCCCGCGTGCGGCGGATCTTGGGCAGCATGATGTCCAGGAACGGCTGTCCGCCGAAGCCCGGTTCGACCGTCATGATCAAGAGCATGTCGAGCTCGGGGAGCAGGTCCTCGTACGGCTCGATGGGCGTCGCGGGCTTGAGCGCCATGGACGCGCGCGCCCCCTTGGCGCGGATCTCCCGGGCCAGACGTACGGGCGCCGCGGCCGCCTCCGCGTGGAACGTGACCGATCCCGCACCCGCCTCCACGTACTGGGGGGCCCAGCGGTCCGGGTCCTCGATCATGAGGTGGAGGTCCAGCGGGATGTCCGTGGCGCGGCTGAGCGACTCCACGACCGGGACACCGAGGGTGAGGTTCGGGACGAAATGGTTGTCCATGACGTCGACGTGCAGCCAGTCGGCGCCCTCGACGGCCTTCGCCTCTTCGGCGAGACGCGAGAAGTCCGCGGACAGGATGCTGGGATTGATCTGAACGGCCATGCCCCAAGCGTGCCATGCCCGCCGCCGCTTCCCGACCGGACCCCGGAAGTCGCCGCACACTCTTCAATGACGTAGCAACTCTTAAGTGATCATGGAGTACATTTCACTTGTGCTGAGAGATTGACGGCAGCAACCTTCTTCCATGACAGCGATACGCAGCCCGTGGGCCCGGATCGGCCTCCTCGCCCTCCTCTGGGGCTCCGCCTTCCTCTGGGTCCGCCTCTCCCTGGACCACGGCCTCACCCCGGCACAGATCACCGTCGTACGGTCCGCGCTCGGCGCGGCCGTCCTCCTCGGCCTGGCCCGGCTGACCGGTCGGCGGCTGCCGCGCGACCCCGGCACCTGGGCACGGCTGCTCGTCGCCGCCCTCTTCTGCAACACGCTGCCGTTCCTGCTCTTCGCCCTGGGCCAGCGGACCGTGGACTCCGGCATCGCGGGCGCGCTCAACGCCACCACACCGCTCTGGTCCCTCCTCATCGGCACCGCCCTCGGCAGCGACCGGCCGCTGCCCCGGACCCGGATCGCCGGACTGCTCCTCGGCTTCGCGGGCGTGACCCTGATCTTCGCGCCGTGGCGGGCCTCGGACGGGCTGCTCGGCTGGGACGCCCTCGCCCTGCTGGGCGCGGCCGCCAGCTACGCCGTCGCCTTCGCCTACATGGCCCGCACGCTCACCGGCCGGGGCACCGACCCGCTCGCCCTGTCGGCGGCCCAGCTCCTGACGGCGTCCGTACTGAGCCTCCTCGCGGTCCCGCTCACGGGTGGGTGGAGCGCCGCGCTGACCACCTCCGGCACCTCGCTCCCGGGCTGGGCGGCCGTGGCCGCCCTGGGCGTCCTGAGCACCGGCTTCACCTTCTACCTCAGCTACCGCCTCGTCGCCGACGAGGGCGCCACCAGCGCCGCCACCGTGGGCTACCTGCTCCCGGTCGTCTCGGTGGCCCTGGGCGCGGCCGTCCTCGGCGAACACGTCGGGCCGCGCGTCCTGGGCGGCATGGCGGTGGTACTGGCGGGGGTGGCGCTGACGCGGGTGGCGACGCGGCATAGTCGCACCGACCCGGCGGAAAACCGGCTCGCCGTGAAGCGATGAGTTTCGCCGGGCCCGGCGGTCTACAGGGGTACTGACCACGAGAAGGGTGCCGCAATGAGCTACGCAGAGGTCAACGGACAGTCGCTGTACTACGAAGAGCAGGGCTCCGGGGCGGGTGAGGCGTTGGTCCTGCTGCACGGAGGGCTCGGGTCCGGGGACATGTTCGCCCCGCTGCTCCCCTCCCTCACCCAGGACCGCACGGTCATCACGGTCGACCTGCAGGGGCACGGGCGGACGGCCGACGCGGACCGGCCGCTGCGGCCGGAGCTGCTCGCGGACGACGTCGTCGCGCTGATCAAGCACCTCGGTCTGGACCGTGCGGACGTCATGGGCTATTCCCTGGGCGCGGAAGTCGCGCTGTGGACCGCGATCCGCCACCCCGACGCCGTCCGTCGACTGGTGCTGGTCTCCGTCCCGTTCAGGCGGGACGGCTGGTTCCCCGAGGTGCTCGCGAGCATGGACCAGATGAGTGCGGCCGCCGCCGAGATGCTGAAGGGCTCCCCGCCCCACACCCACTACGCCGAGGTCGCTCCGCGCCCCGAGGACTGGCCGGTACTCGTCGGCAAGACGGCCGAACTGCTCCATGAGGACTTCGACTGGAGCGAGGAGGTGGCCGCCCTGACCCTGCCGGTCCTCCTCGTCTACGGCGACGCCGACTCCATCCGCCCCGCGCACGCCGCCGAGTTCTACGCCCTCCTCGGCGGCGGCCAGAAGGACGCCGGATGGGACAACGCCCACCGCCCGGCCTCCCGCCTCGCCGTTCTGGCGGGCGCCTCGCACTACGACATCCTGCAGTCCCCCGCCCTGCCCCCGACCGTCCTCCCCTTCCTCACCTCCACCCTCTGACGGCGGAGCGGGCCGGGGGCGGCGGTGCGGCCGCCGCTTCCGGCCACCCTGGCGAAAATGGCGGTTTCCCGTCTGCCCCGCGGCGGGTCACCGGCGCTTAATGGACGCTTAATGGTGCTCCGCACCGTGTGGACCGGGCGACCGTCACGGGGGAACAGATGGATTCCGCAGGGAACGTCGGGGCCCCGCCGCCCCCACCGGCCCCACCGGCCCCACCACATGCCCCGCCGCCCCAGGAGTCGACGACGTCCGGGGGGCGGCGCAGGCTGGTCCTGCGGGTCAGCGGCCGCATGCTGTGGGTGGGCTCGGCGGCCCTTCCGCTGCACAACATCACCCTCGTCGACGCCTTCAGGTTCAGGCCGTCGCGGTGGGATGCCTTCGTCAGCTCGCTCAAGTGGCTGTTCGGCGCCGTCCTCCTCCTCGCCGCGCTCGCCTACGTGCGCCAGGGCGACCTGATCACCGGAAGGAACAGTGCCACCCTGCTCCCGCTGGCCCTGATCAGCGTGGTCGTCCTCGCCCTCGCGGCCCTGTTCAGGGCATCGAAGCCGGTACTGGCCATCGAGACGGCCGGCGGCTCCATGATCATCGTGACCCTGCCGAACATGGACGAACTGCGGCACATCGCGGCGCAGATCGTCTACGCGATCGACCACCCGGAGGCCGAATTCACCGCGATCGTGCACCAGACGAACCACTACGCGCCCGTCGTCAACATGAACGGCGGCAGGGGAAACACGGGGATCCGGCTGTGAGCGAAGCGTCGAACTACTACGGCCCCGTGGTCAACATGAACGACGGCCACGACAACATCGGCATCAACTACGGCACCGTGGGCGGCGCCGCCCAGGAGGCCGAACTCCGGGCCGCCGTCGAGGAGCTCACCCGCCTCCTCGGAGAGCTGCGCCGCCACCTCACCCCGGAGCAGGACAGGACCGTCGAACAGGCCCTGCCCGAACTCACCCCGGACCGCGGAGCCCTGCGCGGGCGCGGCCTCGTCCTCGCACAGGTCGCCCAGATCGCGGCCACCGTCGGCACCCTGGGCCAACCCGTCGTGGACGCGGTGGGCCGACTCCTCGCGCTCCTCGGCTAACTCCTCGCGCTCCTCGGCTAGACGCGGCCAGACGGCCCAGGCCGCTACGCGGTGCGCCGCAGCAGCGCCAGGTACATCGCGTCCGTGCCGTGCAGGTGCGGCCACAGCTGGACGTCCGGGCCCTCGCCGAGGGCCGGGACGCCCTCCATGTACGGCCTGGCGTCGATCAGTTCGGCCGAGATCGGCGTGTGGCCCGCGCCCCGGCCCTTGAGGACGTCCTCCACCACGACCCGCGTCTCCGCGAGGTGCGGCGAGCAGGTCGCGTAGCCGACCACGCCGCCCACCCGCACCGCGGACAGCGCCTCGCGCAGCAGGCCGCGCTGGAGCGGGGCGAAGCCCTCCAGGTCTTCCGGACGGCGGCGCCAGCGCGCCTCCGGGCGGCGGCGCAGCGCGCCGAGGCCCGTGCACGGCACGTCCATCAGGACCCGGTCGAAAGAGCCCGGCAGCCACGGCGGGCGGGTGCCGTCCGCCGTGATCACCTGGTACGGGCCGGGGTTGCCCGCCAGGGCCTTCTCCACCAGGCGGGCCCGGTGCGGCTGCTTCTCCGAGGCCAGCAGGAAGGCGCCGCGCTCCGCGGCGAGCGCGGCGAGCAGCGCCGCCTTGCCGCCCGGACCGGCGCAGCCGTCCAGCCACCGGGCGTCGCGGCCCTCGACCGGTACGTTCGCCAGCGCCATGGCCACCAGCTGGCTGCCCTCGTCCTGGACGCCCGCGCGGCCGTCGCGGACCGCCTCCAGCGCCCCCGGCTCACCGCCCTCGGCCATCCGGACGGCGTACGGCGACCAGCGGCCCGGCAGCGCCGAGTCCTCGCCGACCGCCTCCAGCAGCTCCTGCGGAGTGGACCGGCCGGGCCGCGCGACGAGGGTGACCTCGGGGCGCTCGTTGTCGGCCTCGAGGAGGTCCTCGATACCGGCCCGGCCGCCGCCCAGGGAGTCCCACAGCGCGGAGACGACCCAGCGCGGGTGCGAGTGGACGATGGCGAGGTGGTCCTCGGCGTCCACGTCGTACGGCGGGGCGACCTGCTCCAGCCAGGCGTCCATGTCCTTCGCGGCGATCTTGCGCAGGACGGCGTTCACGAACTTGGCACGGCCGTCGCCCAGCACCACGCGGGCCAGCTCCACGCTCGCCGAGACGGCGGCGTGCGAGGGGATGCGGGTGCCGAGCAGCTGGTGCGCGCCGAGCGCGAGGACGTCCAGTACCGGCGGGTCGACCTCGCGCAGCGGCCGGTCGATGCACGCGCCGATGATGGCGTCGTACGTGCCCTGGCGGCGCAGCGTCCCGTAGACCAGCTCGGTCGCGAGCGCCGCGTCGCGCGCGTCGAAGCTCTCGTCCTTGCGGGCCTTGCGCAGCAGCGGCGGCAGCACCAGGTTCGCGTACGCGGCCCGCTCGTCCACCGCCCGCAGCGCCTCGAAGGCGAGGATCCGGACGGGGTCCTTCTTGGGCCGGCGGTACGGGTTGGCCTGCTTGCCGCCCGCGGCGGCGGGACGGCGGGGCTGTTCGCTCACGTGAAAGGTGCTCCGGAATTACGAGACGAGATGGAGGTGAGATCAAGCGGGTATCGGCTCAGCCGATGAGGCTCTGATACGCCAAAGCGACGAAGGGATGAAGCGATGACGGGACGAACCGATGAACTGTTGGACTGCCGAACTGCTGAACCGGTGAACCGGTGAACCGGTGAACCGGTGAAGCTACCGATCAGCCTACGTCGGCCCCGCCCAGCCGCTCGCCGGGAGCGATCCGCACGCCGCGCGCCCAGTCCGCCGCCTTCATCGGCTTCTTGCCCTGCGGCTGCACCCAGAGCAGCTCCACGGCGTGCGAGCCGGTCCCGACGTGGACGTTGTTCTTGGCGGGCGCCAGCTCGCCGGGCGTCAGGTCCGTGCGGTCGGGCACCAGGGCCATCGAGATCAGCTTGAGCCGCTCCCCGCGGAACACCGTCCACGCGCCCGGCGCGGGCGTGCAGCCGCGCACGACGCGGTCGGCGCGCAGCGCCGGGGCCGTCCAGTCCACCCGGGCGTCCTCGACCGAGATCTTGGGCGCGAGCGAGATGCCGTCGCGGTGCTGGTCGACGGCGCGCAGGGTGCCGTCCTCGATGCCGTCCATGGTGGCGGCGAGCAGACCGGCGCCGGCGAAGGCCAGGCGGGTCAGCAGGTCGCCGCTGGTGTCGGTGGGGCGGATCTCCTCGGTGAGGATGCCGTAGACCGGCCCGGAGTCCAGGCCTTCCTCGATCTGGAAGGTGGACGCGCCGGTGACCTCGTCCCCGGCCATGATCGAGTGCTGGACGGGCGCCGCTCCGCGCCAGGCGGGCAGCAGCGAGAAGTGCAGGTTGACCCACCCGTGGCGGGGGATCTCGATGGCGCTCTTGGGGATCAGGGCGCCGTAGGCGACGACCGGGCAGCAGTCCGGGCCGATCTCCCGGAGCCGGGCCTGGAACTCCTCGTCGCGCGGCCGGGCCGGCTTGAGCACCTCGATCCCGGCTTCCTCGGCACGTTCGGCCACCGGGCTCGCCACGAGTCGCCGACCGCGGCCCGCGGGCGCGTCCGGGCGGGTGATGACGGCGGCGACCTCATGGCGCCCGGAGGCGATCAGGGCGTCCAGGGCGGGTACGGCGACCTCGGGGGTGCCTGCGAAGACGAGCTTCACCGGTGTCTACCTCGCTATCTCGGCTGTCAGCAGCGCACCAGTCTATGGGTCGCCCGGGCGGCCCCCCACCGGCGGCCGCCCGCCCCCGGACCACCACCCACACGGGGGGCGTACGCACACGCGCGCGCCTCTCGCATATGCCGACACGCCCCCACAGCGTGACCAACGCGCCACGTGACGCGTTGGTCAAGAGAGATTGACCCGAAGCGGGCCGCGTGTGAACGGTGTGTGCGGCCCGATCCGCTCCTCAGCACCGGTTCGAGAGGCTTCTTCATGGCCGACCACGCCACCCACGACGCCCAAGCACGGGCCAGCCTGCACCTGCTGGTGCGGGACATCGAGCGGGTCCGCCGGCAGGTGGACGCACTGCGTACGCTCACCGCCCAGCTGGGCAACGTGTACCGACCGCGCCGCTCCGGCCCCTCCACGGGATTCGTCGTCTACGGGCGCGCGCCCGCCCCCACCGTGCGCCTGGCGCAGGAACTGCGGGACAGCGTCGAGACGCTGGTCACCGCCGCGGTGGACTTCGACCGCTCACTCGGTTTCTCGTGGGACGCGGTCGGCTCCGCCCTCGGGGTCACCAAGCAGGCCGTGCACCGGCGGTACGGGGCCCGGCGTGCGCAGGCCTCCGAGGCGGCGGAGCCGCTGGCCGAGGGCTCGACCACACGGACCCTGGGCATGCCGCCGATGTCCCCCATGCCCACCATTCCGGCGGCCCGCTCGGTCCCGCCGCAGCCGCAGCGCGAGGAATCCGCCGCCGCCGCCGCGGCCGCCTCCCTCCGCCCCCCGGCCTTCCCGGGCCCCCGCAACGGCTGACCCACCCCACCCGAGCCCCCAGCGGAAGCCACACCCAGCCCCGCCGCGTTTGAGGCGCCCCCGCAGCCGCCCACAGCCCCCGGCGGGGCCCTCAATCGCCGGGCAGGCTGAACCGCCACCACCCCCAGCCCCGCCGGCGATCGAGGCGCCCCCGGGGGGCCCACGCAGCCGCACACGGCCTCCGGCGGGCCCTCGAACGCCGGGCAGGCTGAACTAGCCCAGCCACCCCAGCCCCGCCGGCGATTGAGGCACCCCCGCAGGGCCCACGCAGCCGCAGACACACACGGCCGGACAGGCCGCCTCAGCCGATGTCCAGGGGGTCGATCCGCACCCGGATCGCATCCGCCGCCGCCACCCCCCGGGCAGTCCTCGCGGCCTGGGCCGCCTTGAGGGCCGCGGCGAGGGCGGCCCCACTCCCCGGCGGCACCCGCACCAGGGCCCGCTCCCCGGGCGAAGGCTCCCCCCGCCGCCCGTACACCGGTACCGGCCCCAGCACCTCCGCATCCTCCGGCAGCCCGGCCCCCGCCAGGAACGCCTCCAGCGCCTCCCGCCGCCCCGCCACGGCGGCCATCCGCGAGACCGGCGGGAACCCCAGCTCCGCCCGCTCGGCCAGCTCCCGTACCGCGTGCCCCACCGGATCCCACCGCACCAGCGCCTGCACCGGCCGCAGCGTCGGTTCGGCGACCACGACCACCTGGCCGTCCCCCCGCACCAGCGAGGCGGCGGCGATCCAGCGCCGCAGCGCCTCCTCCCCGGCCCGCAGGTCGGGCCGCGACAGCATGGCCCAGCCGTCGAGCAGCAGCCCCGCGGCGTACCCGGCGCCCTCGGCCACCGGCTCCGCGCCCGGCGTGCACACGATCAGCGCCGGCCGGTCGGGCACCGAATCCAGCACGTGGTCCCGCCCGGACGTCCGCACCGGCACCGCCGGAAAGGCCCGCCCCAGCTCCTCGGCGGTCCGCCGCGCGCCGACCACCTGGGCCCGCAGCCGTACGGACCCGCACTCCTCGCAGTGCCAGGACGGCTCCCCGCGCCCGCACCAGCCGCAGTGCAGCTCCCGCTCGTCGGGCGCCTCCAGCGGCCCGGCGCAGTGCCGGCAGCGGGCCGGGGTCCGGCACCGCTCGCACGCGAGCCGCGGTACGTACCCGCGCCGGGGCACCTGGACGAGGACCGGCCCGGTCTTGAGCCCCTCCCGTACGGTCTCCCAGGCCAGGCTGGGCAGCCGCGCGGCCCGCGCGGCCTCGTCCCGGGCCAGCAGTTCGTCGCCCACGGTCCGGATCCGGGGCGCGCATTCCCGTACCCGCTCCCGGTCGGCGGCCAGCGGCCGGGCCCAGCCGGACTCGACCAGCTGGGCGGCTTCGACGGTGCAGCTGGTGGAGCCGACGAGGAAGGCGCAGCCGTCGGTGACCGCGCGCAGCTCGAGCACTTCCCGCACGTGCGGGAAGGGGGCGTGGTCATCGCTGTGGCTGGAGTCGCCGTCGTCCCAGACGGCCACCAGGCCGAGATTCCGCACCGGCGCGAACATCGCGGCCCGGGTGCCGATCACCGCCCGGACCGAGCCGCGGTGGACGGCGAGCCACTGCCGGTAGCGCTTCTCGGGTCCGGATTCGGCGGTCAGCAGGGCGTGCCGTCCCGCGCCCAGCAGCGCGGTCAGCGCCGCGTCCACCCGGGAGGCGGTGCGCCCGTCGGGCAGGACGGCGAGGGCGCCGCGGCCGGAGGCGAGGGTGGCGGCCATCGCCCGGGCCAGCTCGTCGGCCCAGCCGGGCCCGGGCAGCGCCGTCCACACCGCGCGCGGGTCGCCGCCGCCCGCCAGGGCCCGCAGGAAGGCCGGCCCGGCCGGATAGCGCTCCCAGCCGCCGGGCTCGGGCGCGGCGGGCGCGGGCAGCGGCTCCGGCGAGGGCTTGGCCTCGGCGCGGGCGTTGCGCGGCGGGAGGGCGAGCTGGAGGACGTCCGCCAGGCTGCCGGCGTACCGGTCGGCGACGGCCCGCGCGAGGGCGAGCATGCGCGGCCCGAGGACGGCCTCGGGCGAGACGACCTGGGCGAGGGCGGCGAGCGGGCCGTTGTAGTCGGTGTCGGCGCGCCGCTCGACGATGAACCCGTCGATGAGGCCGCCGCCCTCGCGGCGGCCGCCGTGCACCTGGTGGGAGCCCGCGCCGAAGCGGACCCGGACCCGCACCCCGGGCTGCGCGGCCTCCGAGAGGTCCTCGGGGACGGCGTAGTCCCAGAGCTGGTCGAGGTGGAGCACACCCTTGTTGACGAGGATCCGCGCGACGGGCAGCTCCCGGGCCAGCGAGGCGCCGCGCCAGGTGCGGGGCTTGGCCTTGGGCGCCTTGGCCTTCGCCTCGGCGACCATCTCCCGCATCAGCGCGAGCTGTTCCGGCGCTCCGCCGGTCTCGGGTTCGGGTTCGTTCTGGCTGCTCACACCGGAATTCTCGCCCATGCCACCGACAGCCACGGTACGGACGGGCACGGTACGGACGGACGCGGCGCCCACGACGGCGAACGGCCCCGGACCGTGAGGTCCGGGGCCGTTCGCGGCGAACCGGTGGGGGCGGGCCCCCGGCGGACCGGCTTACAGACCGGCGGCGGCGCGCAGCGCGTCGACGCGGTCGGTGCGCTCCCAGGTGAAGTCCGGCAGCTCACGGCCGAAGTGGCCGTAGGCGGCGGTCTGGGCGTAGATCGGGCGCAGCAGGTCGAGGTCGCGGATGATCGCGGCCGGACGCAGGTCGAAGACCTGGGCGATCGCGTCCTCGATCTTCTGCACCTCGACCTTGGCGGTGCCGAAGGTCTCGACGAAGAGACCGACGGGCTCGGCCTTGCCGATCGCGTACGCGACCTGGACCTCGCAGCGCGAGGCCAGACCGGCGGCGACGACGTTCTTGGCGACCCAGCGCATGGCGTAGGCGGCCGAGCGGTCGACCTTGGACGGGTCCTTGCCGGAGAAGGCGCCGCCACCGTGGCGGGCCATGCCGCCGTAGGTGTCGATGATGATCTTGCGGCCGGTGAGGCCGGCGTCGCCCATCGGGCCGCCGATCTCGAAACGCCCGGTCGGGTTGACCAGCAGCCGGTAGCCCTCGGTGTCCAGCTTGATGCCGTCGTCCACGAGCTGCTTGAGGACGTACTCGACGACGAACTCGCGGATGTCGGGAGCGAGCAGCGAGTCGAGGTCGATGTCCGAGGCGTGCTGCGAGGACACGACGACCGTGTCGAGGCGGACGGCCTTGTCGCCGTCGTACTCGATGGTGACCTGGGTCTTGCCGTCGGGGCGCAGGTACGGGATGGTCCCGTTCTTGCGGACCTCGGACAGGCGGCGCGAGAGCTTGTGCGCGATGTGGATCGGCAGCGGCATCAGCTCGGGCGTCTCGTCGCACGCGTAACCGAACATCAGGCCCTGGTCGCCCGCGCCCTGCTTGTCCAGCTCGTCCTCGTCGCCCTCGACCCGGCTCTCGTACGCCGTGTCGACACCCTGCGCGATGTCCGGGGACTGCGCGCCGATGGACACCGAGACGCCGCAGGAGGCTCCGTCGAAGCCCTTCTTCGAGGAGTCGTAGCCGATCTCGAGGATCTTGTCGCGAACGAGCTGGGCGATCGGGGCGTAAGCCTTCGTCGTCACCTCGCCCGCGATGTGCACGAGACCGGTGGTGATCAGGGTCTCCACCGCGACGCGCGAGGTGGGGTCTTCCCTGAGCAGGGCGTCGAGGATGGTGTCGCTGATCTGGTCAGCGATCTTGTCGGGGTGGCCCTCGGTAACGGACTCCGAGGTGAAGAGGCGGCGGGACACATCGCTCCCTGGGGTTGCAGCGGCTGCTGGCTGATCAATTGGCGGAACACTACCGGGAGCTGCGCCTGGCCGTGTTCCTGGTGCAGTTTATCGGTCGCCACCGTTTGCCGGACCACCCGTCTCGCCTTGTGGGAGGCGTGTGACCTGCGGCACTGCATCTTGGACCCTATCTTGGCCCATCGAACAGCGGGTGAAAAGGTCCGACTTCTCAGGCGCGTCGGAGCGTGACGGGCGGTGCGAGCCGGGGCACCACCTGGTCCCAGATGACATCGGCGAGGGCTTCCTTGGGTCCATAGGGGACAGCCACATCCTCCCCATGAGAGGCAAGGATCACAGCCTCGTTCTCCTCGGAACCGAAGGTCTTGGTCTCGCCGACCTCATTGACGACGAGGAGGTCGCAGCCCTTGCGGAGCAGCTTCGCCCGCCCGTTGGCGAGTACGTCGTCGGTCTCGGCGGCGAACCCGACCACGATCTGGCCGGGCACGGAACGCTCGGCGGAAAGCTCCGCGAGTACGTCAGGATTGCGGACCAGGGCGACGGGCGCGGGCTCCTGCCCGTCCTGCTTCTTGATCTTGCCCTCGGCGTAGGCGGCGGGGCGGAAATCGGCCACGGCGGCGGCCATCACCACCGCGTCCGCGTCGGCGGCCGCCTTCAGGACGGCCTCCCGCAGCTGCAGGGCCGTCCCCACGCGCACGACGTCCACCCCGGCGGGGTCGGCGAGCGCCGCGTTGGCCGCGACCAGGGTGACCCGGGCGCCGCGCGCGACGGCCGTCCGGGCGAGGGCGTACCCCTGCTTGCCGGAGGAGCGGTTGCCGAGGAACCGGACCGGGTCCAGCGGCTCGCGCGTACCGCCCGCGCTGATGACCACGTGCCGACCGGCCAGGTCGGGCGCCTGCGCCCCGCCCGCGCGGCCGCGGCGCAGGACGTGCCGGCAGACCTCGAAGATCTCCTCGGGGTCGGGCAGCCGCCCCTTGCCGGTGTCCTTGCCGGTGAGCCGCCCGACGGCGGGCTCGATGACGACGGCGCCCCGGCGGCGCAGCGTGGCCACGTTCTCCTGGGTCGCGGGGTGCTCCCACATCTCGGTGTGCATGGCGGGCGCGAAGACCACCGGACAGCGGGCGGTGAGCAGGGTGTTCGTGAGCAGGTCGTCGGCGAGGCCGTGCGCGGCCTTGGCCAGCATGTCGGCCGTGGCCGGGGCGACCACGACGAGGTCGGCGCCCTGCCCGATCCGCACGTGGGGCACCTCGTGGACGCTCTCCCAGACCCGGGTGGAGGCGGGATTCCCGGACAGCGCGGCCCAGGTGGCCTCGCCCACGAAGTTCAGCGAGGCCTCGGTCGGCACCACGCGGACGTCGTGCCCGGACTCGGTCAGCCGGCGCAGCAGCTCGCAGGCCTTGTAGGCGGCGATCCCGCCGCTGACCCCGAGTACGACCTTCGGCTTGTCCACTGCTACTCCCACGGATCCATGAGACATGTCCGAGTCATGGCTCACACCACGACATGACACACCACAGGCCCGGCAGTCGGTCTACCGGGCCTGTGATGACAAAAATTAGGGTGTCGCGTTCCGCTTAGGTGGCCGGGGCCTCGATGGCCTCGGAGGTCAGCAGACCCGCGTTGATCTCGCGCAGCGCGATCGAAAGGGGCTTCTCGTGGACGTGGGTGTCCACCAGCGGCCCGACGTACTCGAGCAGGCCCTCACCGAGCTGCGAGTAGTACGCGTTGATCTGACGGGCACGCTTGGCCGCGTAGATCACGAGGCTGTACTTCGAGTCAGTGGCCTCGAGCAGCTCGTCGATCGGCGGGTTGATGATGCCCTCGGGCGCAGACATGGAAGAGGACACGCTCTACCTTCCGAAGATGGGTAATGATCAAACTAGGATCAAACAACTTCCATCAAGGCTAGCAGCTCACGGGCTACGTCCTCGACGGAGGTGTTGACAAGGGTGGTGTCGAACTCGGATTCCGCCGCGAGTTCGATCTTCGCGGCCGCCAGTCGGCGCTCGATGACCTCGGCCGACTCGGTCCCGCGACCGGTGAGCCGACGGACCAGCTCCTCCCAGCTGGGCGGAGCCAGGAAGACCAGCTGGGCCTCCGCCATCGACTCGCGGACGAGCCGGGCGCCCTGCAGGTCGATCTCCAGCAGTACCGGCTCGCCGTTGTCCAGGCGTTCCAGCACCGCGCCGCGCGGTGTGCCGTAGCGGTTGCCCGCGAACTCGGCCCACTCCAGCAGCTCGCCATTGGCGATCAGCTTGTCGAACTCGTCGTCGGTGACGAAGAAGTAGTGGACTCCGTGACGCTCACCGGGCCGCGGCTTGCGGGTGGTGGCCGAGACCGAGAGCCATACTTCGGGGTGAACCTTGCGCATATGCGCGACGACCGTGCTCTTACCGACCCCGGAGGGGCCGGAGAGCACGGTCAGACGCGGACGAACCTCTGCTGCCATAGAGCGATTATCCAGGCTCCCAGGCATGCCTGAGAACACCGGGAGAACTTCGGGTGACGCGTCAGGCGCCACTACCGCCGAACTCGCGCTCCAGGGAAGCGATCTGGTTGGAACCGAGACCTCGGACACGCCGGGACTCGGAAATGCCGAGGCGCTCCATGAGCTGCTTGGCGCGGACCTTGCCCACGCCGGGCAGAGACTCCAGGAGAGCGGACACCTTCATCTTGCCGATGACGTCGTTCTCCTGTCCCTGCTTGATGACTTCGTGCAGGGAGGCACCGGAGTGCTTGAGTCGATTCTTCACCTCGGCCCGCTCCCGGCGAGCCGCGGCGGCCTTTTCGAGCGCGGCTGCGCGCTGTTCAGGGGTAAGGGGCGGAAGAGCCACGCCTACGTCACCTCGGATGTCGAACTGTCGGATACGGACCGGTGGGGAACACAAGGCACCTCACCAGGCGAGCCCCACGAACGACGGTCCCGCAGGTCCGCCGTTCGTTCACTCTGGTCGGAGACTAGCGGCCAAGGCCGCTCCAGTCAGCGAGAACGGACGAAAAGTCCTGGTCAGCCTCCACTGAACCGTACATCACGGACAAAGTACCCCTGTTTTGTCCGGCGAAGGCCGTACGAATTCGTCAGGTGGTGCGATGAACGGGTCCGCGGCCGGGCGATCAGGCCGAGGCGACCGCCTTGCGGATCTCGTCCGCGAAGGTCAGGGCCGAGGCGCGCAGCGCGGCGGCGTCCGGGCCGTGGCGCAGCACCCCGCGCGAGACGTTCGGTACGACGTTGCGCACGGCCGCGCCGAAGACGGCCGGGAGGTCGGCGGCGCTCGCTCCCTGCGCGCCGATGCCCGGGGCCAGCAGCGGGCCGTTGATGTCGAGGTCGAAGGAGGACAGGTCCCCGAGGGTGGCGCCCACGACGGCCCCGAAGGAGCCCATCGGGTCGGCGCCCGCGTTCTCCGCGGCCAGGTGCGCCAGCATCGTCGCCCCGATGGTCCGGCCGTCCTCGCGCACCGCCCGCTGGACCTCCGCGCCCTCGGGGTTGGAGGTGAGGGCCAGCACGAAGAGGCCCGCGCCCGACTCCCGCGCCAGGTCCACGGCCGGCGCGAGCGAGCCGTAGCCGAGGTACGGGGAGACGGTCAGCGCGTCGGAGAAGAGCGGCGAGGCCGGGTCCAGGAAGGTCTGGGCGTACGCGGCCATCGTCGAGCCGATGTCCCCGCGCTTGGCGTCCATGACCACGAGGGTGCCCGCGGCGCGGGCGTCCGCGACGGTCCGCTCCAGCACCGCGATGCCCCGGGAGCCGAAGCGCTCGAAGAAGGCGGCCTGCGGCTTGAAGACGGCCACCTGGTCGGCCAGGGCCTCCACGACGGTCCGCGAGAACCGCTCCAGGCCCGCGATGTCGTCGTTCAGGCCCCAGGAGGCCAGCAGGGCCGCGTGCGGGTCGATGCCGACGCACAGCGGGCCGCGGGAGTCCATCGCCTCGCGCAGACGGGTACCGAAGGGGGTCACGGTCGGGCTCGCGGTCACTTGGCGGCCTTTCGGGTCTCGGCGCCGACGGCCTCGGCGAGGGTGGCGTACGGGCTGTTGGCGAGGCGCGCGGCCAGGCCCTTGTGGAGGGCGCGGGCGTAGAACGGGCCCTCGTAGATGAAGGCGCTGTAGCCCTGCACCAGCGTCGCGCCCGCCAGGATCCGCTGCCAGGCGTCCTCGGCGTTCTCGATGCCCCCGACGCCCACGAGGACGATCCGGTCCCCCACACGGGCGTACAGGCGGCGCAGGACTTCCAGGGAGCGGGCCTTGACCGGGGCTCCGGACAGGCCGCCGGTCTCCTTGACCAGTTCGGGCGCGGACTTCAGGCCGAGGCCCTCGCGCGCGATCGTGGTGTTGGTGGCGATGATCCCGTCCAGGCCGAGCTCCAGCGCCAGGTCGGCGACCGCGTCCACGTCCTCGTCGGCGAGGTCGGGGGCGATCTTGACGAGCAGCGGGACGCGGCGGCCGGTCACCGTGCGGTCGGCGGCCTCCCGTACGGCCGTCAGCAGCGGGCGCAGCGACTCCGTCGCCTGGAGGTTGCGCAGGCCCGGGGTGTTCGGCGAGGAGACGTTGACGACCAGGTAGTCGGCGTGGCGGGCGAGGCGCTCGGTGGAGGCGACGTAGTCCGCCACGGCCTCCTCCTCGGGCACGACCTTCGTCTTGCCGATGTTGACGCCGACGACCGTCCTGAAGACCGGCCGACGGGTCGCGAGGCGTTCGGCGACGGCCGCCGAGCCCTCGTTGTTGAAGCCCATGCGGTTGATCAGCGCCCGGTCGGGGACCAGCCTGAACAGCCGCTTCTTGGGGTTGCCGGGCTGCGGCTCGGCGGTGACCGTGCCGATCTCGATGTGGTCGAAGCCGAGCATCGACATGCCGTCGATGGCCACGGCGTTCTTGTCGAAGCCCGCCGCGAGGCCGAAGGGGCCGTGCATCCGCAGGCCGAGGGCCTCGGTGCGCAGCTCCTTGTAGCGGGGGGCGAGGGCGGCCGCGACGAAGGTGCGCAGGCCCGGCGTGCGGGCGGCGAGGCGGATCCACCGGAAGGCCAGGTAGTGCGCCTGCTCGGGGTCCATCCGCTTGAAGACCAGGTTGAAGAAGAGTTTGTACATGGGCTGAGGATCCTTCTGCGCTCATGAAGAGGGGGACACCCGGCGCGCGTACGGCGCGTCCGGTGTCCCCCTGCTTCTCTACGGCTGTCAGTCGCGGGCGGCGGTCAGGTGCTCCGCGTGCTCCTGGAGCGAGCGGACGCCCACGTCGCCGCGGTTGAGCGCGTCGATGCCCTGGACGGCGGCGGCGAGCGCCTGGACCGTGGTCAGGCACGGGACGCTGCGCGCCACGGCGGCCGTACGGATCTCGTAACCGTCGAGGCGGCCGCCGGTGCCGTACGGGGTGTTGACGATCAGGTCGACATCGCCGTCGTGGATGAGCTGGACGATGGTCTTCTCACCGTTGGGGCCCTCGCCCTCGCTGAGCTTGCGCACCACGGTGGCGTTGATGCCGTTGCGGCGCAGCACCTCGGCGGTGCCCGAGGTGGCTAGCAGCTCGAAGCCGTGGGCGACCAGCTCGCGCGCCGGGAAGATCATCGAACGCTTGTCGCGGTTGGCGACGGAGATGAAGGCGCGGCCCTTGGTGGGCAGCGGGCCGTAGGCGCCGGCCTGCGACTTGGCGTACGCCGTGCCGAAGACCGAGTCGATGCCCATGACCTCGCCGGTGGAGCGCATCTCCGGGCCGAGGACGGTGTCCACGCCCGCGCCGTGGATGTCGCGGAAGCGGCTCCACGGCATCACGGCCTCCTTGACGGAGATCGGCGCGTCGAGCGGCAGGGTGCCGCCGTCGCCGTTCTTCGGCAGCAGGCCCTCGGCGCGCAGCTCGGCGATGGTGGTGCCGAGCGAGATCCGCGCGGCGGCCTTCGCGAGCGGGACCGCGGTCGCCTTCGAGGTGAAGGGGACGGTGCGCGAGGCGCGCGGGTTGGCCTCCAGGACGTAGAGGATGTCACCCGCCATCGCGAACTGGATGTTGATCAGACCGCGTACGCCGACACCCTTGGCGATGGCCTCGGTGGAGGCGCGCAGCCGCTTGATGTCGTAGCCGCCGAGGGTGATCGGGGGCAGGGCGCAGGCGGAGTCGCCGGAGTGGATGCCGGCTTCCTCGATGTGCTCCATGACGCCGCCGAGGTACAGCTCGGTGCCGTCGTAGAGGGCGTCGACGTCGATCTCGATGGCGTCGTCGAGGAAGCGGTCGACCAGGACCGGCCGGGTGGGGCTGATCTCGGTGGACTCGGCGATGTACGACTCGAGGCGGGTCTCGTCGTAGACGATCTCCATGCCGCGGCCGCCGAGCACGTACGAGGGGCGGACGAGGACCGGGTAGCCGATCTCGTCGGCGATGGCCTTGGCGCCCGTGAAGGTGGTGGCGGTGCCGTGCTTGGGGGCGGGCAGCCCGGCCTCGGCGAGGACCTGGCCGAAGGCGCCGCGGTCCTCGGCGGCGTGGATGGCCTCCGGCGGGGTGCCGACGACGGGTACGCCGTTGTCCTTGAGCGCCTGGGCGAGACCGAGGGGGGTCTGGCCGCCGAGCTGGACGATGACACCGGCGATCGGGCCCGCGAGGGACTCGGCGTGCACGATCTCCAGCACGTCCTCGAGCGTCAGCGGCTCGAAGTACAGGCGGTCGGAGGTGTCGTAGTCCGTCGAGACGGTCTCGGGGTTGCAGTTGACCATCACGGTCTCGTAGCCCGCGTCGCTGAGCGCGAAGGAGGCGTGGACGCAGGAGTAGTCGAACTCGATGCCCTGGCCGATGCGGTTCGGGCCGGAGCCCAGGATGATCACCGCGGGCTTCTCGCGCGGGGCGACCTCGGACTCCTCGTCGTAGGACGAGTAGAAGTACGGGGTCTTCGCGGCGAACTCGGCGGCGCAGGTGTCGACCGTCTTGTAGACCGGGCGGACGCCGAGCGCGTGCCGGACCTCGCGGACGACGTCCTCGCGCAGGCCGCGGATCTCGGCGATCTGGGCGTCGGAGAAGCCGTGGCGCTTGGCCTCGGCGAGCAGCTCGGGGTGGAGCTTCTCGGCGGCGGCCAGGTCGTCGGCGATCTCCTTGATGAGGAACATCTGGTCGACGAACCAGGGGTCGATCTTCGTGTACTCGAAGACCTCTTCCTGGGTGGCGCCGGCGCGGATGGCCTGCATGACGGTGTTGATGCGGCCGTCGGTCGGGCGGACCGCGGTGCGCAGCAGCTCGTCCTTGTCGCCCGGCTCGCCGACGAAGGTGAACTGCGAGCCCTTCTTCTCCAGGGAGCGCAGGGCCTTCTGGAGGGCCTCGGTGAAGTTGCGGCCGATGGCCATGGCCTCGCCCACCGACTTCATGGTGGTGGTGAGGGTGGAGTCGGCGTTCGGGAACTTCTCGAAGGCGAAGCGCGGGGCCTTGACGACGACGTAGTCGAGGGACGGCTCGAAGGAGGCCGGCGTCTTCTCGGTGATGTCGTTGGGGACCTCGTCGAGCGTGTAGCCGATGGCCAGCTTGGCGGCGATCTTGGCGATCGGGAAGCCGGTGGCCTTCGACGCGAGCGCCGAGGACCGCGAGACGCGCGGGTTCATCTCGATGACGATGACCCGGCCGTCGGTGGGGTCGATCGCGAACTGGATGTTGCAGCCGCCGGTGTCGACGCCGACCTCGCGGATGATCGCGATGCCGATGTCGCGCAGCCGCTGGTACTCGCGGTCGGTGAGGGTCATCGCCGGGGCGACGGTGATCGAGTCACCGGTGTGGACGCCCATCGGGTCGAAGTTCTCGATGGAGCAGACGACGACGACGTTGTCCTTGGTGTCGCGCATCAGCTCCAGCTCGTACTCCTTCCAGCCGAGGATGGACTCCTCCAGGAGCACCTCGGTGGTCGGGGAGAGCGTGAGGCCCTGACCGGCGATGCGGCGCAGCTCGTCCTCGTTGTGGGCGAAGCCGGAGCCGGCGCCGCCCATGGTGAAGGAGGGGCGCACGACGACGGGGTAGCCGCCGAGGGTGTCGACGCCGGCGATGACGTCGTCCATCGTGTGGCAGATGACCGAGCGGGCGGACTCGCCGTAGCCGATCTTGGCCTTGACGGCCTCGACGACGCCCTTGAAGAGGTCGCGGTCCTCGCCCTTGTTGATGGCCTCGACGTTGGCGCCGATCAGCTCGACGCCGTACTTCTCCAGCACACCCTGCTCGTGCATGGAGATCGCGGTGTTGAGCGCGGTCTGGCCGCCGAGGGTCGGCAGGAGCGCGTCGGGGCGCTCCTTCGCGATGATCTTCTCGACGAACTCGGGGGTGATCGGCTCGACGTACGTGGCGTCGGCGATCTCCGGGTCGGTCATGATCGTCGCCGGGTTGGAGTTCACCAGGATGACGCGCAGGCCCTCGGCCTTGAGGATGCGGCAGGCCTGGGTGCCGGAGTAGTCGAACTCGGCTGCCTGGCCGATGACGATCGGGCCGGAGCCGATGACCAGGACGGACTGGATATCGGTGCGCTTAGGCACGATCGGCCTCCATCGGTGCGGTGCTCATCAAAGACGTGAAGCGGTCGAAGAGGTAGGCGGCGTCGTGCGGGCCCGCCGCCGCTTCGGGGTGGTACTGGACGCTGAAGGCCGGCTGGTCGAGCAGCTGGAGACCCTCCACCACGTTGTCGTTGAGGCAGACGTGGGAGACCTCGGCGCGGCCGTAGGCGGTGTCCGAGACCTTGTCGAGGGGCGCGTCCACGGCGAAGCCGTGGTTGTGCGCGGTGATCTCGACCTTGCCGGTGGTGCGGTCCTGCACCGGCTGGTTGATGCCGCGGTGGCCGTACTTCAGCTTGTAGGTGCCGAAGCCCAGCGCGCGGCCCAGGATCTGGTTGCCGAAGCAGATGCCGAAGAGCGGGGTCTTGCGGGCGAGGACGCCCTGCATGACGGCGACCGCGTGGTCGGCGGTGGCCGGGTCGCCCGGTCCGTTGGAGAAGAAGACGCCGTCGGGGTTCACGGCGTAGACGTCCTCGACCGTGGCGGTCGCGGGCAGCACGTGCACCTCGATGCCGCGCTCGGCCATCCGGTGCGGGGTCATGCCCTTGATGCCGAGGTCCACGGCGGCGACGGTGAACTTCTTCTCGCCGATCGCGGGGACGACGTACGTCTCCTTGGTGGCGACCTCGGCGGAGAGGTTCGCGCCCTTCATCTGCGGGGCGTCCTGGACGCGCGCCAGCAGCGCGGCGTCGTCGGCGACGCTCGCGCCGGAGAAGATGCCCACGCGCATCGCGCCGCGCTCGCGCAGGTGGCGGGTCAGGGCGCGGGTGTCGATGCCGGAGATCCCGACGACGCCCTGCGCGACCAGCTCCTCGTCCAGCGAGCGCTGCGAGCGCCAGTTGGAGGGGACCCGGGCGGGGTCGCGGACGACGTATCCGGCGACCCAGATGCGGGCGGACTCGGGGTCCTCGTCGTTGACGCCGGTGTTGCCCACGTGCGGGGCGGTCATCACGACGACCTGGCGGTGGTACGACGGGTCGGTCAGCGTCTCCTGGTAGCCGGTCATGCCGGTGGAGAACACGGCTTCGCCGAAGGTCTCCCCCACGGCCCCGTAGGCGCGCCCGCGGAAGATGCGGCCGTCCTCCAGGACGAGTACGGCGGGAGCTTTGGCTGCTCCCCTGGTGGAGGTCGTCATCGTTCGGCGCCTTCCGTCGTGGTGGATTGGTTCATGAGGTTGATGGCTTCGACCCAGGCGGCGTGTTCGGCCGCCCGGTCGGAGCGGAATCCGGAGTCGATCAGCTTGTCGCCGTGCGCCCAGGTGACGACGAGCAGACCGCCTTCGGTCAGTACCTTGCCCGCGATTCCCTTGTCGAGGCGGGCGCCGCGCAGCTGCGCGGCCGGTACGAAGAAGTCGGTGGCACCCGGACGGACCACGTCGAGGCCCGTGTCGGTGAGCGTCAGCTCGACCCGGCTGCGGATGCCCAGGCCGTGGGCGACGATCCGGTCGAGCCACTGGCCGGCGGTCGTGGAGCCGTGGTACCGGCCGGTCAGGGCCAGCCGGTGCTCGGGGAGACCGCTCGGAGCCGTGGGCAGCGCGGGCAGATCGTTCTGCAGTGCGCCGCGCCACTTCCAGCCTTGCCGCATCAGCCAGTACACGAACGCGATGAAGACGAGCAGACCGAGGACCCACGCGATGCGCGCGTCCCAGTCCGTCACCTCCGCCGACCGTCGTTCGGCGGCCTCGGCGGCCAGTTGGATTACTGCAGGTGTCACGCCAGTTTCCCGTCCACGACCGTTGCCCGGCCCCGCAGGAAGGTGTGAGTGACGCGTCCCGGAAGCTCACGGCCCTGGTAAGGCGTGTTGCGGCTGCGGGAGGCGAAATGTGCGGGGTCCACGACACCACGGTACGAGGTATCGACCAAGGTCAGGTTCGCGGGTTCACCTGCCGAGACGGAGCGGCCGTGGTTCTCCAGGCCGCCGATGCGCGCCGGGCGGAAGGACATCCGGTCGGCGACGCCCGCCCAGTCGAGCAGGCCGGTCTCGACCATCGTCTGCTGGACGACGGAGAGCGCGGTCTCCAGGCCCACCATGCCCATGGCGGCGGCGGCCCACTCGCAGTCCTTGTCCTCGTGCGGGTGCGGGGCGTGGTCGGTGGCGACGATGTCGATCGTGCCGTCGGCGAGCGCCTCGCGCAGGGCCATGACGTCGCGCTCGGTGCGCAGCGGCGGGTTGACCTTGTAGACCGGGTCGTACGAGCGGACCAGCTCGTCGGTGAGGAGCAGGTGGTGCGGGGTGACCTCGGCGGTCACGTCGATGCCGCGGGACTTGGCCCAGCGGACGATCTCGACGGATCCGGCGGTGGAGAGGTGGCAGATGTGCACCCGGGAACCGACGTGCTCGGCGAGGAGCACGTCGCGGGCGATGATCGACTCCTCGGCGACGGCGGGCCAGCCGCCGAGGCCCAGCTCGGCGGAGACGACGCCCTCGTTCATCTGGGCGCCCTCGGTGAGGCGGGGCTCCTGGGCGTGCTGGGCGACGACGCCGCCGAAGGCCTTCACGTACTCCAGCGCGCGGCGCATGATCACGGCGTCGTCGACGCACTTGCCGTCGTCGGAGAAGACGGTGACGCGGGCGGCGGACTCGTGCATGGCGCCCAGCTCGGAGAGCTGCTTGCCCTCCAGGCCGACGGTGACGGCGCCGATGGGCTGCACGTCGCAGTAGCCGGACTCCTTGCCCAGGCGCCAGACCTGCTCGACGACGCCGGCGGTGTCGGCGACCGGGAAGGTGTTCGCCATGGCGAAGACGGCGGTGTAGCCGCCGCTGGCGGCCGCGCGGGTGCCGGTGAGGACGGTCTCGGAGTCCTCGCGGCCCGGCTCGCGCAGGTGGGTGTGCAGGTCGACCAGGCCGGGGAGCAGGACCTGGCCGTCGGCCTCGATGACGGTCGCGTCGCCGGCCTCGATGCCGATCCCACTCCAGTCGATTTCGCCCTGCCGGGCGGTGGCGGCGATGGTCTCGCCGTCGATCAGGACGTCCTGCGCCTCGCCGCCGAGCACCTTCGCGCCACGAATAAGGATCTTGCTCATCTTTACTTGCTCTCCGAATCGACGGGGCGGGCGTGGCTGACGGCGGACTCGTTGCCGCCCAGAAGCAGGTACAGGACCGCCATGCGGATGGACACGCCGTTGGCGACCTGCTCGACGACGGTGCAGCGGTCGGAGTCGGCGACCTCGGCGGTGATCTCCATGCCCCGGACCATCGGGCCGGGGTGCATCACGATGCCGTGCGCGGGCATCTTGGCCATGCGCTCGCCGTCGAGGCCGTAGCGCCGGGAGTACTCGCGCTCGGTCGGGAAGAAGGCGGCGTTCATCCGCTCTCGCTGCACACGCAGCATCATGACCGCGTCGGACTTCGGCAGCACCTCGTCGAGGTCGTACGAGACCTCGCAGGGCCAGGTCTCGACGCCGATCGGGACCAGGGTGGGCGGGGCCACCAGGGTGACGTGCGCGCCGAGGGTGTGCAGCAGGTCGACGTTGGAGCGGGCGACGCGGCTGTGCAGGACGTCACCGACGAGGGTGATCCGCTTGCCCGCGAGGTCCTGGCCGAGCGCGTCGGGGCCGACCAGGCGACGGCGCATGGTGAACGCGTCGAGCAGCGCCTGGGTCGGGTGCTGGTGGGTGCCGTCACCGGCGTTGATGACCGGTACGTCGATCCAGCCCGAGGTGGCGAGGCGGTAGGGGGCCCCGGAGGCGCTGTGCCGGATGACCACGGCGTCGATGCCCATGGCGTCCAGGGTCTGGGCGGTGTCCTTGAGGGACTCGCCCTTGGAGACGCTGGACCCCTTGGCCACGAAGTTGATCACATCGGCGGAGAGGCGCTTCTCGGCGGCCTCGAAGGAGATGCGGGTGCGGGTCGAGTCCTCGAAGAAGAGGTTGCAGATGGTCAGGCCGCGCAGGGTGGGCAGCTTCTTTATCGGCCGGTCGGCGACCCGTGCCATTTCCTCGGCGGTGTCGAGGATGAGGACGGCGTCGTCGCGCGAGAGATCGGCGGCCGAGATGAGGTGACGCTTCATCTGGGTGCTCCGTTGAGTCCGTGGGTCGGGGAGGGCTGGCGGGCAGGCTGGATTGCGGGCGGGCGCCGCCGTGGGCGGACGTCCGCGCGGGCCCCACGAGCGGGGACCCTCACGGGTGGGGGCTACTGCCCGCCTGCCGGGGCGGTCCGCTGGCCGAGCAGTACGGCGTCGCGGCCGTCCTCCTCCTGGAGCTGGACCATGACGGTCTCCCGCAGCGAGGTGGGGAGGTTCTTCCCGACGTAGTCGGCGCGGATCGGCAGTTCGCGGTGGCCGCGGTCGACGAGGACCGCGAGCTGCACGGCGCGGGGGCGGCCGATGTCGCCGAGGGCGTCGAGGGCCGCGCGGATGGTGCGGCCGGAGAAGAGCACGTCGTCGACGAGGACCACGAGCCTGCCGTCGATGCCGTCACCGGGGATCTCGGTGCGGCCGATCGCGCGGGCCGGCTTCATCCGCAGGTCGTCGCGGTACATGGTGATGTCGAGGGAGCCGACGGGGACCTTGGTGCCGGTGATCTCTTCGAGCTTGGCGGCGAGCCGGCGGGCGAGGAAGACACCGCGGGTCGGAATGCCGAGGAGCACCACGTCGTCGGCGCCCTTGGCGCGTTCGACGATCTCGTGGGCGATGCGGGTCAAGACCCGCGCGATGTCCTGCGCCTCGAGTACGGGGCGGGCGGCATCGGCGTCGTGCCGGTCATGCTGAGCGTCCATGAAAAGGACCTCCTTCTCCGCCTCACGGGACGGACCTTAAAGGACGTCTGGCCGACCGCCAGAGGCAGCCGGGTCGTACGTCGTCCACGGTACCAGGGCCGCCCGGGACCGCCGGACCGGGGCGGCGCGAGCCCTCCCGGGAGGGCGATGGAGACCATTCGGCTTGACGCATCCAAGTAACGCTGCGTAACCTCACAGTGAGTTACCAGCCGCGCGGCGCAGCCGCACGTTGTCCACATCATCACAGCGTCACAGCGTCCGGGAGCGTTATGTCCAGCGAATACGCCAAGCAGCTCGGGGCCAAGCTCCGTGCCATCCGCACCCAGCAGGGCCTTTCCCTCCACGGTGTCGAGGAGAAGTCCCAGGGCCGGTGGAAGGCCGTGGTGGTCGGTTCCTACGAGCGCGGGGACCGCGCCGTGACCGTCCAGCGCCTCGCCGAGCTGGCGGACTTCTACGGTGTGCCGGTGCAGGAACTCCTGCCGGGCACCACGCCGGGCGGGGCGGCCGAGCCGCCGCCGAAGCTCCGTCTGGACCTGGAGCGCCTGGCCCACGTGCCGGCCGAGAAGGCGGGCCCGCTCCAGCGCTACGCGGCGACGATCCAGAGCCAGCGCGGCGACTACAACGGCAAGGTGCTGTCGATCCGCCAGGACGACCTGCGCACCCTCGCGGTCATCTACGACCAGTCGCCCTCGGTCCTGACCGAGCAGCTCATCAGCTGGGGCGTGCTGGATGCGGACGCCCGCCGTGCCGTGACGCACGAGGAGATCTGAGCGCTCTGAGCTCCGGGCCCAGGCCCAGCAGAAACGTTACCGGTGGGGGCCGGGAAGCCATGTGCTTCCCGGCCCCCACCGGTTTTTTCACCTCGTCCTCCGGGCGCGGACACGCGCAGGGCCCGCAGCGCGATGCGCTGCGGGCCCTGCGCGTGCCGACGGCCGGTCCGGAGCGCTAGTCGCGCTCGTCCCGCCGGAGCTTCGGCTTGAGGTCCTTGAAGCGGGCCAGCAGGCCGTTCACGAACCCCGGGGACTCGTCGGTGGAGAATTCCTTGGCGAGCTGGACGGCCTCGTCGATCGCCACGGCGTCCGGGGTCTCGTCGACCCAGATCAGCTCGTAGGCACCCAGCCGCACGATGTTCCGGTCCGCGACCGGCATGCGGTCGAGGTCCCAGTCCACGGCGTAGGTGACGATCAGGTCGTCGATGCGGTCCACCTTGTCGGCGTACCCCTCGACGAGGTTCATCGTGTACTCGCTCACCGCGGGCTGACGGCCGTCGGTGTCGTTCCGTGAGTGACGGACCCAGTCGGCGAGGACCTCACGCACGGGCACACCGCGCTGATCGGCCTCGAAGAGGATCTGGAAAGCACGCTTGCGGGCGTTGCTCCGGGCTCCCACGGTTAGCTGTTCACCCGGCCGAGGTAGTCGCTGGTACGGGTGTCGACCTTGACCTTCTCGCCGGTGGTGACGAAGAGCGGGACCTGGATCTCGTGACCCGTCTCCAGCTTGGCGGGCTTGGTGCCACCGGTGGAGCGGTCGCCCTGGACGCCCGGGTCCGTGTGCTCGATCACGAGCTCGACGGCGGCCGGGAGCTCGACGTAGAGCACCTCGCCCTCGTGCTGCGCGACGGAGGCGGTGAAGCCCTCGATCAGGAAGTTGGCGGCGGAGCCGACAGCCTTGCGGTCGACCATGAGCTGGTCGAAGGTGCTCATGTCCATGAAGACGAAGTAGTCGCCGTCCATGTACGAGAACTGCATGTCACGGCGGTCAATGGTGGCCGTCTCGACCTTGGTGCCGGCGTTGAACGTCTTGTCGACGACCTTGCCGGACATCACGCTCTTGAGCTTGGTGCGCACGAAGGCCGGGCCCTTGCCGGGCTTGACGTGCTGGAACTCGACGACGGACCAGAGCTGGCCCCCGTCGAGCTTGAGCACCATGCCGTTCTTGAGGTCGTTCGTGGAAGCCACGGTTGCGAAATCTCCTGGACTGGTGGACCACGGGTGGCGCGCACAGCAAAGCTAGAGCGCGAGCAGCTCCTTGGTCGTGATGGTGAGTAGCTCGGGTCCGCCGTCCGCCTCAGGGCGTACGACGAGCGTGTCATCGATCCGGACGCCGCCCCGGCCCGGGAGGTGAACCCCCGGTTCGACGGTGACCGGCACGCAAGCGTCCAGTTTACCCATTGCTGTAGGTGCAAGCTGCGGGTCCTCGTCGATTTCGAGGCCGACGCCGTGTCCGGTCCACGGAGCGAGGGCCTCGCCGTGGCCCGCGGAGTCCAGTACGGACCGTGCCGCGTGGTCCACGTCGCGGTACGCGGCCCCGGGCACCAGGGCCTCGCGGCCCGCCCGCTGAGCGGCGAAGACGAGGTCGTACAGCTCGATCTGCCAGTCCGCCGGGGTGGTGCCGATCACGAAGGTACGGCCGATCTCACACCGGTAGCCCCGGTAGTTCGCGCCCAGGCAGACGGAGAGGAAATCCCCTTCCTCCACCCGGCGGTCGGAGGGCCGGTGCCGGGAGCGGCCGGAGTGCGGGCCGGTGCCGACGGACGTGGGGAAGGCCGGGCCGTCGGCGCCGTGGTCCACGAGCCGCCGCTCCAGCTCCAGGGCGAGGTGGCGTTCGGTGCGGCCTACGAGAATGGACTCCAGGAGTTCGCCGAGGGCCTGGTCGGCGATCTCGGCGGCGATCCGCAGACAGGCGATCTCCTCCTCGTCCTTGATCAGCCGCTGCTGTTCGACGGCGAGCCCGAGGTCGGTCAGCCGCAGCCGGGGCGCCACCGAGCGCAGCGCCCGGTGCCGGGCGACCGTGAGGTGGTGTTCCTCGACGGCGAGCGCGTCGGCGCGCAGGTCCGTACCGCAGGCGAGGTCGGCCGCCGCGACGGCCGGATCGGCGCCGGTTCCGGACAGGACGGACAGCCGCAGGTGTTCGTCGATCCGGCCCTCGTCCGCTTCGCCCGTGGGCGAGGTGGCGCAGAAGAGCACGTCGTCGGCGGGCCCGATCAGCAGTACCGCGCCCTCCGGGAACGCCCCCGCGAGGTAGCGGACGTTGGCCGGACGCGTGATCAGTGCGGCGGAGTTGCCCGCCGCGGCACAGCGGTCGCGAAGCAGGGCCCGACGGGCCGCGTACACGTCTGACATGTCTTCGAGCGTACGAGCGCCCCGCCCATCCGGCCTGGCGAGCGCGTCCGGACGGGGCGCGGGCCCGCGGCGGCGGCGGCCTGGGTCACCAGCCGCCCGGGGCCGCGATGGCGCGGGCCAGGACCTCGTCGAGGGCGCGGGCGGTGCCCTCCACGTCGAGGTGGGAGTTGTCGATGATGGGCAGGCCGGAGCCGTACCAGCCCGCCATCCGGCCGTGGATCCGGGCGACTTCCTCGTCGGTGAGGCGGCGGTTGCCCGAGCGGGCCGCGTTGCGCTCCAGGACGATCTCCAGGCCGGGCAGCAGGACCACTGGCAGCAGCCCGGGCCCCACGTGCCGCTTCCAGCCGCCCAGGCCCACCACGGGCCGGTCGGGGAAGACCGCGTCGTCGAGGATGCAGGAGATCCCGTTGGCCAGGAAGTTGCGGGCGGCGAAGCCGCAGGTGCGGCGGGCGAGGCGGTACTGGGCCTCGGAGTGGTCGTTCCAGCCCGCCTGGGGGTCGGCGAAGCCCGAGCAGACCCATTCGCGCACGTCGTCCAGGCTGATGTGCGCGGTCGGCACCTGCCGGGAGCCCGCCCAGTGCCGGGCCACGGTGGTCTTGCCTGCGCCCGCGGGGCCGATGAGCAGGACGGCGAGGGTGGCGACCCCGGTACCGGGGGCGGGCGGGGCCACCGCCGGGAGCGGGATGTGCCCGGTCGCCTCGGGTACGGGCGCCACCGGGCCCGTGGGCCGCGTGCCCGTGCCGGGGACGTAGGCGGGCTGCTGCGGCGCCCCGTGCGGCGGGGGCACGGACAGCGGCGGGCCCTGCGGCGGACCCGCCGGGCGGGGCGGACCGGCGGGGTGCGGCGGGCTCGCCGGATGCGGCGGCCCGGCCGGGGCCGACGGGGGGTGCGGCGGACCGGCATGCGGCGGACCGGCGTGGGGCCGCGGCGGGCCCGCCGGGTGCGGCGCGCCGGCGGGCGGCGGCGCCCAGCCGGGCACGGGGGCTATCGGCGGCTGCGCGGGGGCGGCCGGGTGCTGTCCCGGCTCGCCCCATCCCCCCATTCCGTGCTGCATCCCGTGCCACTCCGTCTCGTTCGGGCGAGGACTGATGCGAGAACGTTATCTCAGCCCGCGGGCAGTTCCTCCGCCAGCGCGTGCAGCGCGAGCCGGTAGGAGCCGAGCCCGAAGCCCGCGACGGTCCCGGTCGCCACCGAGGCGATGACCGAGGTGTGCCGGAATTCCTCCCGGGCGTACGGGTTCGAGATGTGCACCTCGATCAGCGGCGCGGTGCGCTGCGCCGCCGCGTCCCGCATCGCGTACGAGTAGTGCGTGAAGGCACCGGGGTTGATGACGACCGGGATCTTCCCGTCCGCCGCCTCGTGCAGCCACCGCACCAGCTGGCCCTCGTCGTTGGTCTCGCGGACCTCGACCTCGAAGCCCAGCTGCCTGCCGAGGCTCTGGCAGCTCTCGACGAGCCCCGCGTACGAGGTGGCCCCGTACACGTCGGGCTCGCGCGAGCCGAGCCGGCCCAGGTTCGGGCCGTTCAGCACGAGCACCCTGCGGCTCACGCGGACACCTCGCCGTAGGCCGCGATCAGCACGGCCGGGTCCGGTCCCTCCAGGACGGTCGGCTTGGCCAGCCCGTCCAGCACGATGAAGCGCAGCAGGTCTCCGCGGGACTTCTTGTCGACCTTCATGGTCTCCAGCAGCTTGGGCCACTGGTCGCCGCGGTAGGTCAGCGGCAGGCCCACCGAGGCGAGCACGCTCTTGTGCCGCTCGGCGGTCGCGTCGTCGAGCCGTCCGGCGAGCCGTCCCAGCTCGGCGGCGAAGACCATGCCGATCGACACGGCCGCACCGTGGCGCCACTTGTAGCGCTCGTTCTTCTCGATCGCGTGGGCGAGGGTGTGACCGTAGTTGAGGATCTCCCGCAGGCCCGACTCCTTGAGGTCGCTGGAGACCACGTCGGCCTTGACCTGGATGGAGCGCACGATCAGCTCGGCGGTGTGCGGGCCCTCGGGGGTCCGGGCCGCCTGCGGGTCGCCCTCGATCAGGTCGAGGATCACCGGGTCGGCGATGAATCCGGCCTTGATGATCTCGGCGAGGCCGCTGACGTAGTCGTTGACCGGCAGCGAGTCGAGGGCCGCCAGGTCGCAGAGCACCCCGGCGGGCGGGTGGAAGGCACCGACGAGGTTCTTGCCCTCGGCGGTGTTGATGCCCGTCTTGCCGCCCACGGCCGCGTCGACCATCGCGAGGACGGTCGTCGGTACGGCGATCCAGCGCACCCCGCGCAACCAGGAGGCCGCGACGAAGCCGGCGAGGTCGGTGGTGGCGCCACCGCCGACGCCGACGATCACGTCGGTGCGGGTGAAGCCGGACTGCCCGAGGGCCTTCCAGCAGTACGCCGCGACCTCGACGGTCTTGGCCTCCTCGGCGTTGGGCACCTGGATGGCGACCGCCTCGTAGCCCTGGGCCGCGAGGTCGTCGCGCAGCGCCTCCCCCGTGGAGGCCAGCGCCTCGGGGTGGATGACGGCGACGCGCTGTGCCTTGGTGCCGATGAGGGTGCCCAGCTCACCGAGCAGCTGCCGGCCGACCAGCACGTCGTACGCGTCGTGTCCGGCGCTCGCGCCGACCTGGATACGCGTCACCTGGTCTGTCATACGTCCTTCAACTCCAGAGCGTCGAGGACCGCCTGGGCGACCTCTTCGGGGGTGCGGTCGTCGGTGGCCACCACGACGCGCGCGACTTCGGTGTACAGGTGGCGGCGTGCGTCCATCAGCTCACGCCACTGGCGGCGCGGGTTGACGGCGAGCAGCGGGCGGGCCGCGCCGAGGCCGACCCGGCGGACCGCCTCGTCGATGTCCATCGACAGGTAGACGACGGGCAGCCCGGCGAGCAGGGCCCGGGTGCCGTCGTCGAGGATGGCGCCGCCGCCGAGGGCGAGGACGCCGGTGTGCCCGGAGACGGCGTCGGCGACGGCCGCGCGCTCCAGGTCGCGGAAGTACGGCTCGCCCTCGTCGACGAACAGGTCGGCGATCGGCCGGCCCTGGGCGGCGACGATGTCGGCGTCCGTGTCCCGGTAGGGCACGCCGAGCCGCTCGGCGAGCAGCTGCCCCACCGTGGACTTGCCGGACCCCATCGGTCCGACGAGGACGACCAGGGGGCCGCCCGTCACCGGATCTGCAGGTTGTCGAGGTACGAGCGGACGTTGCGCCGGGTCTCGTTCACCGAGTCACCGCCGAACTTCTCCACGACGGCGTCGGCCAGCACGAGGGCGACCATCGCCTCGGCGACGATGCCGGCCGCGGGGACGGCACACACGTCGGAGCGCTGGTGGTGGGCGACCGTCGCCTCGCCGGTGGCCACGTCGACGGTGGCGAGCGCGCGGGGCACGGTCGCGATCGGCTTCATGGCGGCCCGTACGCGCAGCAGCTCACCGGTGGTCAGTCCGCCCTCGGTGCCGCCGGAGCGGCCGGAGGTGCGCTTGATGCCCTCGGGGGTGGAGACGATCTCGTCGTGGGCCTTGGAACCCGGGACGCGGGCCAGGTCGAAGCCGTCGCCGACCTCGACCCCCTTGATCGCCTGGATGCCCATGAGCGCGGCGGCGAGCCGCGCGTCGAGGCGGCGGTCCCAGTGCACGTGCGAACCGAGGCCCACCGGGACGCCGTAGGCGAGCACCTCGACGACGCCGCCGAGGGTGTCGCCGTCCTTGTGGGCCTGGTCGATCTCCGCGACCATCGCCTTCGACGCGTCGGCGTCGAGGCAGCGGACCGGGTCGGCGTCGAGCTTGTCGACGTCCGCGGGGGTCGGGTAGACGCCGTACGGGGCCTTGGCGGAGGCCAGTTCGACCACGTGGGAGACGATCTCGATGCCCGCGGTCTCCTTGATGAAGGAGCGGGCGATGGCGCCGAGGGCGACGCGGGCGGCCGTCTCGCGGGCGCTGGCACGCTCCAGGATCGGGCGGGCCTCGTCGAAGCCGTACTTCTGCATGCCGGCGAGGTCGGCGTGGCCGGGGCGGGGGCGGGTCAGCGGGGCGTTGCGCCCGGAGCCTTCCAGCTCGGCCGGGTCGACCGGGTCGGCCGACATGACCTTCTCCCACTTGGGCCACTCGGAGTTGCCCACCATGACCGCGACCGGGGAACCGAGCGAGAGACCGTGGCGGACGCCGCCGAGGAAGGTCACCACGTCCTGCTCGAACTTCATCCGGGCACCGCGGCCGTATCCGAGCCGGCGGCGCGCCAGGTGGTCGGCCACCAGTTCGGTGGTGACCGGAACGCCGGCGGGAAGCCCCTCCAGCGTCGCTACCAACGCCGGTCCGTGCGACTCCCCGGCGGTCAGCCAACGCAACCTGCTCAACGATGCTCCTCATGCTCGCGCCTGGCACAGCTACGGCGCGACCGGGTGCGCCGCCCGGGCCCGCCGACCCCGATCCTCCCATGTCCGGAGCGATGTCCCGGCCTCACGTCCAGCTATCGGACGCCACTGTGGCAGGTCGGGTGGTGATCGCGCCGGGCGGGGAAGCGTGCGGCGACGATCATGCCCGATGGATCTACCGCCCGGCGAGGGCCCGTTCCCCGGCGGCGCGCATCGCGGCGAGCGGCCCGGGAGAGCGGCCGGTCATCTGTTCGACCTGGAGGACGGCTTGGTGGACGAGCAGGTCGAGACCGCCGACCAGCTGCCCCCCGCGCCCGGTCCAGGCCGCCGCCAGCGCGGTCGGCCAGGGGTCGTAGAGCACGTCGAACAGGGTGCCCGGCCGCTCGGGGACGGCCCCGGCCAGGGCGTCGGTGGCCCCGGCCGGGGTGGTGGCGATCACCAGCGGCGCGCTCAGCGCCTCGGCCGCCGCCGACCAGTCGGCGGTCCGGACGGGCACGCCGAGCCGCTCGCCCCACCGGAGCATCTCGTCCGCCCGCTCGGCGGACCGGACGTACGCCGTGACCTCGCCCGAACAGATCCGGGAGAGGGCGGCCAGCGCGGAGGAGGCCGTCGCCCCCGCGCCCAGGATGGCCGCGGCCGGGACCTTCTCCACGCCCCGCTCGCGCAGCGCGGCGACGATCCCGGGGATGTCGGTGTTGTCGCCGACCCGGCGGCCGTCCTCGGTGAAGACGACCGTGTTGACCGCTTCGACGGACGCGGCGGTCTCGCTGACCTCGTCGAGCAGCGGCATGACCGCCCGCTTGAGCGGCATGGTCAGCGACAGGCCCGCCCAGTCGGCGCCGAGCCCGGCGAGGAAGCCGGGGAGCGCGGCCTCGTCGATCTCGAACCGGTCGTAGGACCAGTCGGCGAGGCCGAGCTCCCGGTAGGCGGCGCGGTGCAGCACCGGTGAGAGGGAGTGCTCGATGGGCGAACCCAGCACCGCGGCCCTTATCCGTGACATGTTCCCGCTACCCACCGCTCTGCTGTTGCTTCTTCTGTGCCTGACGTGCGTTGAACTCCTCGACGAGCTTGTTGTGCTCGGCCAGGGTCTTGGTGAAGCTGGTCTTGTCGCCGTCGACCGAGACGAAGAACATCCACCCGTCCTTGTCCGGGTTCAGGACCGCGTTGAGCGCGTCGGCGCCGGGGTTGCTGATGGCCCCGGGCGGCAGGCCCCTGTTCTTGTACGTGTTGTACGGGTCCTCGATGGCACGTGTCTCCTCGCGGGAGACGTTGATGTTGCTCGTGCCCTTGATGTAGTTGATCGTCGAGTCGAATTCGAGCTTCTGGTTGGTGACGGTGTTCGAGGGCTTGAGGCGGTTGTAGATGACGGCCGCCATCTTCCGGTAGTCCTCGTGCTTGTTGCCCTCGGCCTGGACCAGGCTCGCGACCGTGACCACTTCCAGCGGGGACTTGAGGTTCAGGTCCTTGGCCTTGCCCTCGATGCCGAGCGCCGCGTACTTCTCCGTGGCGTTCTTGACCATCTTCTTGAGCAGGTCCTGCGGGGTGATCCCGGTGCTCAGGTCATAGCGGGCCGGGTAGAGGAACCCTTCCAGCGGGTCCTTGATGTTCTGGCCGTCCTGGGCCCAGGCGGGCAGGCCGAGCGTCTTGACCTCACGCTTGGCCAGCTCCGCGGTGGTGCCTTCCTGGAGCTTGAGCTTCTTGTCGATCGCGCCGTAGACCTGCACGTTGCGCAGGCCCTCGGCGACGATGATCACGTTCAGCTTCGAGGGGTCGGACATCACCTCGACGACGGACTTGGCCGACATCTGCTTGCGCAGCGGGTAGAGACCGGGCTGGATCCCGCTGCCCTTGGGGTGTTCCTGCGCCGCGTTCACGAAGGCCTGGGCGCTGGCGACCACGCCGGCCTTCTCCAGGATCGCGCCCATCTGGCCCAGGGTCGCGCCCTTGGGGATCTCCACGTCGACCGAGGTGGTGCCCTCGCCGGAGTAGTCCTCGGCCATGCCGAGCTTCGCCTTGATGTAGGAGAAGCCGTAGTAGCCGACGCCGCCGACCGCGCCCACGATGACCACGGCGGCGATCAGGCAGGCGGAGCCGGTGCGCTTGGTTCCCTTGCTCTTGCCGCCCTTGCCCTTGCCGCGGCCCCGTCGGCCGCCCGGCGGCTCGTCGTCGTCGCCGTGACCACCGGCGGCGAGGAAGGATCCCTCTTCCTCGTCCTGCGGCTCGGCGCTGTCGTCCTGCCACTCGGTGGAGGGCTCGGGGACGAGGTGGCGGCGGCCGGGGGGCTGCGGCGGCGGGTAGGCCTCGGGCGTGGCGTAGTCGTCCGGGGTCTCCCCCGGATAGGCCACGGCCTGCTGGGCATACGGGTCCACACCGTAGGGCACGGCCTGCTGGCCCTGGCCGGTGTCCCAGTTCTGCGCCTGCTGCCCGTCGTACACGGGCTGCTGCACGGCCTGCTGCTGGGGCTGCGGCTGCTGGGCGTACTGCGGCTGCTGCGGGTGTTCGGGCGCGTAGCCCTGGTACTCCGCGGGGTACTGCTGCTGCGCGAACTGCGGCTGGGGCTGGGGCTGCTGCTCGTACTGCTGCGGCTGCTGGTGCTGCGGCTGCTGGTACTGCAGCGGCTGCCCCTGGTACTGCGGCTCCTGCGGATACTGCTGCTGGCCGACGGCGTAGGGCACCTGACCCTGTGGGGTCTGGTGGGCCCACGCCGGGTCCCCGTAGAGAGGGTCCTCTGGGTGCCACGGTTCGGGGCCAGAGCCCCGTCCATACTCGGTCATCGGTCCCCTAGAGCCGCGAGACGGAGGCAGCGGCTGTGTGTGGGCCGCGGCACCCGGTTCCGCCTCTGAAGTGGTGGGCGACGGCTGTTCGAATGCCGTCACATCGCGCGGAACGTTACCGTATCGCGATCAGACAACCACTTCGACGCACTCACCGGGCGGATTACCTGATACCCGTTCGGTCTCCAGAGCGTTCTGGAGGATGACCACAGCGGCTGCCTGGTCGATGACCGAGCGCCCCTTCTTGGCGTTGCGGCCCGAGGCCCGCAGCCCCTGGGCCGCGGTGACCGTGGTCATCCGCTCGTCCACCAGGCGCACCCCCACGGGCTTGATGCCCTTGGCCAGCTCCATGGCGAAGGCCCGGCACTTGGCCGCGGCCGGCCCCTCCCGCCCGCTGAGCGAGCGGGGGAGGCCGACCACGACTTCAAGGGGTTCGTACTCCGCCACGAGCTGCCGCAGCCGCTTGTGCGCGGCCGGGATGTCACGTCCCGGCACGGTTTCGACCGGTGTGGCCAGCACCCCGTCGGGGTCGCACGAGGCGACCCCGATCCGGGCGTCGCCGACATCGATCGCGAGGCGTCGGCCGCGGCGCAGTGTCATCGTCAGGCCGTCTCGCCGACGAGGCGCTCGACCGCGGCGATGGCCTCGCCGATGGCGTCCGGGTTCTGACCGCCGCCCTGGGCGACGTCCGGCTTGCCGCCGCCACCGCCGCCGAGGGTCTTGGCGGCCGTACGCACCAGCTCGCCGGCCTTGAGACCGCGCTCGCGGGCGGCCTCGTTGGTGGCGATGACGGTGAGCGGGCGACCGCTCGCGACCGTGAAGAGCGCCACGACGACCGGCCGGTCGCCCGCGCCGTTCAATGCCTGCAGCCGGCCGCGGACGTCGAGGACCAGCTTGCGCAGGTCGTCGGCGCCGGTGCCGTCGGGCACCTGGCCGGTGACCACGGCGACACCGCGGACGTCGTGGGCGCCGGCGGCGAGACCCGCGGCGGCCTGGAGCACCTTCTCGGCGCGGAACTTCTCGATCTCCTTCTCGGCGTCCTTCAGCTTGCCGAGCATGGAGGCGATCTTCTCCGGCAGCTCCTCGGGGCGGCCCTTGACCAGCTCCTGGAGCTGGGCGACGACCGTGTGCTCCTTGGCGAGGAAGTTGTACGCGTCCACGCCGACCAGGGCCTCGACGCGGCGCACGCCGGAGCCGATGGAGGACTCGCCGAGCAGCTTGACCAGGCCGAGCTGCGCGGTGTTGCCGACGTGGGTGCCGCCGCACAGCTCCTTGGAGAAGTCGCCGATGGTGACGACGCGCACGCGCTCGCCGTACTTCTCGCCGAACTCGGCGATGGCGCCCTGCTTCTTCGCCTCGTCGATGCTCATGACCTCGGCCGTGACCTCGAGCTCGCGCGACAGCACGTCGTTGATCTTCTGCTCGACGTCGGTGAGCACCGTGCCGGGGACGGCGTTCGGCGAGCCGAAGTCGAAGCGGAAGCGGCCGGGCGAGTTCTCGGAACCGGCCTGGGCGGCCGTCGGGCCGAGGGCGTCGCGCAGGGCCTGGTGGGTCAGGTGGGTGGCCGAGTGGGCGCGGGCGATGGCGCGGCGGCGGAGGACGTCGATGACGGCGTACGCGGTCGCGCCCACCGTCACCTCGCCGACCTGGACGACACCCTTGTGCACGTGCACGCCCGGGACGGGCTTCTGCACGTCGCGGATCTCGACGACGGCGCCGGAGTGCAGCTTGATCCGGCCCTGGTCGGCGAGCTGGCCTCCGCCCTCGGCGTAGAACGGGCTGCGGTCGAGGACGATCTCGACCTCGTCGCCCTCGGAGGCGGCCGGGGAGGAGACGCCGTCGACGAGGAGGCCGACGATGGTGGACTCGCCCTCGGTGGAGCCGTAGCCGGTGAACTCGGTCTCGCCGGAGTTGTCGGCGACCTCGCGGTAGGCGGACAGGTCGGCGTGACCGGTCTTCTTCGCGCGGGCGTCGGCCTTGGCCTTGTCGCGCTGCTCCTGCATCAGGCGGCGGAAGCCCGGCTCGTCCACGGAGAGGCCCTGCTCGGAGGCCATCTCGAGGGTGAGGTCGATCGGGAAGCCCCAGGTGTCGTGGAGCAGGAACGCCTTGTCGCCGGCCAGGACCGAGCCGCCGGCGGCCTTGGTCTCGGTGATGGCGGTGTCGAGGATGTTCGTACCGCCCTTGAGGGCCTTGAGGAAGGCGGCCTCCTCGGCGAGGGCGACGGTCTCGATCCGCTTGCGCTCGGTGACCAGCTCCGGGTACTGGAGGCCCATGGTGTCGATGACGACGCCGATGAGGTCCAGGACGACCGGGCCGGTGGCGCCCATGAGGCGCATGTTGCGGATGGCGCGGCGCATGATGCGGCGCAGCACGTAGCCGCGGCCCTCGTTGCCGGGGGTGACCCCGTCGCCGATGAGCATGGCGGAGGTGCGGATGTGGTCGGCGACCACGCGCATCGAGACGTCGCTGGCCTGGGCCGCGCCGTAGCGCACGCCGGTCAGCTCGGTGGCCTTGTCCATGACGACGCGCAGGGTGTCGGTCTCGAACAGGTTCGGCGCGCCCTGCAGGATCATCGCGAGGCGCTCGAGGCCGAGGCCGGTGTCGATGTTCTTCGACGGCAGGTCCCCGAGGATCGGGAAGTCTTCCTTGTTCTCGCCGGCGCCGCGCTCGTACTGCATGAAGACCAGGTTCCAGATCTCCACGTACCGCTCGTCGTTGACGGCCGGGCCGCCCTCGACGCCGAATTCGGGGCCACGGTCGTAGTTGATCTCGGAGCACGGGCCGCAGGGACCCGGGACGCCCATGGACCAGAAGTTGTCCTTCTTGCCCAGGCGCTGGATGCGCTCGGCCGGGACGCCGATCTTCTCGCGCCAGATCTGCTCGGCCTCGTCGTCGTCGAGGTAGACCGTGATCCAGAGCTTCTCGGGCTCCAGGCCGTAGCCACCGTCCGCCACGGAGCTGGTGAGCAGCTCCCAGGCGTACGTGATGGCGCCTTCCTTGAAGTACTCCCCGAAGGAGAAGTTGCCGCACATCTGGAAGAACGTGCCGTGGCGGGTGGTCTTGCCGACCTCTTCGATGTCCGGCGTACGCACGCACTTCTGCACGCTGGTCAGCTTCGAGGCAGGCGGCTTGACCTCACCCAGGAAGTACGGCTTGAACGGGACCATGCCCGCGTTGACCAGCAGCAGAGTCGGGTCGTCCGCGATGAGCGACGCCGAAGGGACAACGGTGTGACCGCGCTCCTCGAAGAAGCTCAGCCAGCGGCGGCGGATTTCAGCCGACTCCATCAGTGGTCCTCATTCCGGTTGTACGAAAGATATGGGTGGGTCTTGGGGGTGTTCTTGTTGCCCGGGTCGGTCCCGAGGGCCCGCAGCCGCCGCGGCCCGGGGAGGGCGGTGACGTTGTCGGGCCGGTCGGGGTCCTGGTGCAGACCCAGCGCGTCGTTCAGCTCGTCCTCGCGCTGCGTCATTCCCGCTTTGACGTCGAGGGCGAAGTCCTTGAGCCGGTGGCCCGTCTCGAGCGCCTTGTCGGCGGCCCGCGCGGCGAGGCTCTCCGGCGTCAGCTGCTTGAGCTTACGGTTCACCTTGGTGGTGGCCCACACGCCGGCGGCAGCGCCTGCGGTGAACCAGAAGGTACGGCGGAACATCGCGGTCTCAGTCCTTCTGCTTCCGGCGCCGGGCCGCCGGCACGGTCCGCCCGACGATCACGGTACGCCTGGGTGTCCGCGCGGGCGCGCCGTTCGGGGCGGCCGCGGCCGCCTCCTTGCGCCCGAGCGCCTTGCGCACTCCGTAGCCGAAGGCCGCGACCTTGACCAGCGGGCCGCCGAAGGCGGAGGCCACGGTGCTCGAGAGCGCGGAGGCGTTGGAGGTGACTTCCTGGACGTCGCTGGCGATGGCGTCGACCCGGTCGAGCTGGGTGCGCGCGGAGCGTACGGTCGTGGAGGCGTCCGCCAGCAGCGGGACGGCCTGCTCGGTCACCTCGGCCACCAGTCTGGTGGCCGCCTTGAGCGTCTGGGCCAGTCGCGCCAGCGCGAGCGCGAGGAACGAGACCAGGATCGCCCAGAAGACGGCCACGAGGATGCCGGCCACCTCTCCACCGGACACTTTGCACCGCTCTCTGCGTGTTGAAAACTCGTCCCCCGACCCTATCGCGCCGGAGATCCGCGGCCCTACCGGAATTCGGGGGTTCCGGGACGCGCCTTGTACGCGGCGCATCCGGACGAGTACCCTCCGTGTCCCATGCGACGACCCGACGACTCTCCCCCGGCCACACCGGCGTGCGGCAATCTTCCCTCGGAGCTGAACGGCTTCGTCGGCCGGGGCCCGGAACTCGCGGAGCTGGCACGGCTGCTGGGCGCCGCGCGCCTGGTGACGGTGACCGGCGTGGGCGGGGTGGGCAAGTCCCGGCTGGTCCTCGCGGCCGCGCGGCAGGCGCAGGAACGCTACTGCGACGGCGTCTGGCTGGCCGAGCTGTCGGCCGTACGCGATCCCGCCCTGCTGGAGCTGACGCTCGCCGAGGCCCTCGGGCTGACCGACCACACCACCCGCCCGCCCCGGACCGTGCTGGCCGAGCACCTGGCGGAGCGTCGGCTGCTGCTCGTCCTGGACGGCTTCGAACAGCTGGTCGAGGAGTGCGCGGATCTGGTGCACGAGCTGCTGCGGCGCTCCCCCGGCCTGCGCGTGCTGGCCGCCGGGCGGCGGCCGCTCGCGGTCGACGGCGAGCGGTCCTTCCCGCTGGCCCCGCTGGACGCGGACGACGCGCTGGCGCTGCTGGCCGAGCGGTCGGCCGAGGCCGACCCCGCCTTCGCGGTCACCGGGGAGAACCGGGCGGCGCTCGGCGAGCTGTGCGCCCGCCTCGACGGCATCCCGCTGGCCCTGGAGCTGGCCGCGGGCCGGCTGCGGACGCTGTCCCCGGCGCAGGTGCTGGACCGGCTGGAGGACCGCTTCGCCCTGCTGACCGGCGGGGCGCGCGGGGCGCTCCCCCGCCACCGGGCGCTGCGGACGGCGATCGGCTGGAGCCACGAACTGTGCACGGCCGGGGAGCGGCTGCTGTGGGCGCGGCTGTCGGTCTTCGCGGGCCGCTTCGACCTGGAGGCCGCCGAATACGTGTGCGCGGGCCCGGACCTGCCGGTGGAGGGGGTGCTGGACCTGGTCGGCGAGCTGCTCGCGCAGTCGCTGCTGGTGCGCGAGCAGACCCCGGCGGGGGTCCGCTACCGGATGCTGGAGACCGTACGGATGTACGGCGCGGGCTGGCTGGAGTCGCTGGGCGACGCCGGGCGGCTGCGCCGGCGCCACCGCGACTGGTACATGGGCCTGGCGACCTGGTGCGAGCTGGACTGGTTCAGCCCGCGCCAGCACCAGGTGGCCGCCCTGGTCGAGGCGGAGCTGGCGAACCTGCGGCTCGCGCTGGAGTGCTGTCTGGAGGATCCGGACGACATCCACCTGGGCCAGTACCTGGCGGGCACCCTGTGGTTCTACTGGGCGGGCTGCGGGCGGCTCACCGAGGGGCGGCTGTGGCTGGACCGCGCGCTCGAGCAGGACGGGCGCCCCGGGACGGAGCACGAACCGGCGCGGCTCAAGGCCCTGTGGGTGCTGGGTTACGTGGCGGCCCTCCAAGGGGACGCGGTGGCGGCGATGAGCGCCCTGCACGAGTGCCGGGACACGGCCCGGATCTCCGGGAACCCGGTGGCCACGGCCTACGCGGTGCACCGGATGGGCTGCCTGGCGCTGCTCTCGGACGACATGGCGCGGGCCGGGGAGCTGCTGGGGGCGGCGCTGGCCCACTACCGGGAGGCCGGGGAGCTGAACAGCAACGTCCTGATGTGCCAGGTGGAACTGGCGATGACGAGGGCGTTCCAGGGGGACCTGCCGGGCGCGCTGGCGCTGTGCGAGGAGGCCCGGGAGATCTGCGAGGACCGCGGGGAGCGCTGGGCGAAGGCGTACGCGCTGTACGTCCTCGCGTACGCGGCGCTGGACGCGGGCGGCGCGGCCGAGGCACGGCGCCTGCTGAACGAGTGCGTGACGATCAACCACGCGTTCCACGACCTGCTGGGGCTGGTGCTGGCGCTCGAACTGCTGGCGCTGGTGACGGTGGCCGAGGGGGAACCGGCGGAGGCCGCGGTGCTCCAGGGCGCGGCGGAACCGCTGTGGGGTTCGGTGGGGCTGCGGCTCTTCGGCTCGGGCTACTTCAACGCGCCGCGCCTGATGTGCCAGGAGCGGGCGGGCGAGCTGCTGGGCGCGGAGCGGTACGCGGCCGGAGCGCGGCACGGGCGCGGCCTGACGCTGGACGCCGTGGTGGAACGGGCCCTGCGGGGACCGGAACCGCGGGCGGGGCAGGGTCCGGGAGGGAACGAGGGCGGCGTACCGAGGCCGCGCGGAACGGCGGAAAGCCCGCCCCCTCCCCCGAAGGGGAGCGGACGGGCTTCCGTCGAGACGAACAGCCTGTGAGGACCGCGCTCGCTGAGGGAAATCAGCGGGCGTAGTACTCGACGACGAGCTGCTCGTCGCAGATGACCGGGATTTCCTTGCGGTTCGGGTCACGGTCGAGGCGGAAGGCCAGGGCCTTCAGGTTGATCTGCAGGTAGCGGGGGGCCTCACCCTCGCCGGCGTAGCCACCCTCACGAGCAACCTGGAAGGGGTGCTTGTCGCGGCTGCGCTCGCGGACCGTGATGACGTCGTCCGGGCGGACACGGAACGACGGCTTGTCGACCTTGCCACCGTTGACCTCGATGTGGCCGTGAACGACCATCTGGCGCGCCTGGTAGATGGTGCGGGCGATGCCCGAACGCAGGACCAGGGCGTCGAGGCGACGCTCGAGCTCGACGACAAGCGCCTCGCCCGTCTTGCCTTCGGCCTTCTTCGCGCGGTCGTACGCGCGGGCCATCTGGCGCTCGGAGATGTCGTACTGGGCGCGCAGACGCTGCTTCTCGAGCAGACGCACCTTGTAGTCCGAGTTCTGCTTGCGGCCACGGCCGTGCTCGCCCGGCGGGTAGGGGCGGGCCTCGAAGTACTTGACGGCCTTCGGGGTCAGCGCAATGCCGAGGGCACGCGACTTCTTGACCTTGGGTCGCTTCTGGTTCACGTGGAACCTACCTCCATGTAAGTTAGGTGAGGCTTACCTTAGCGAGGAGGACGTAATGTCTCGACCACATGGGATCCCCCTGCCCAGTGCGCGTCGAAGTTCAGATCCAAACAAGACAGGATCTGCTTTCGACGACGATTGGCAGAGTCAGCCGCGTCCCAGGGAAGGCGCTCGACAGCTCACCGGAGCCGAGCGCGTACGAACCCTCGTAGAGTCCAACGCCTCAGTATCCCTCACTCTGCCGGGTGCTCACGACACGCATGAGCCCGACGGATGGGGGACAGGAATGCCGGCCGCACGGACCGTCACACCGGACGGGGACGTGATTCTCCTTGTGTCAGGGGAATCCGCGGCTGCCAGGGCAGCCGCTCACGCCCAGGACGACGACCTCACCGCCGTGATCGAGATCACGGACGTGGCGCCGGTGTCCGTGCCCCATCGTATCCGAGGCCGCGCGTGGCTGGCGGGCTGGCTCACCCCGGTGCGCGGGGACGACCGCGCCGCCTGCGCCGCGCTGCTCGCCGAGCGCCATCCGGTGGGCGAGCTGCTGGGCATGGGCGAGGCGCTCGACCCCGCTCCCGAGCCCGGCCGGTACGGGCGCCCCGCCTGGATGCTGCTGCGGCTGGAGGTCGGCGAGATCAGGGTCGAGGACCTGTGGGGCTCCGGCCCCGTGGACCCCGACGAGCTGGCCGGCGCCGAGCCGGACCCGATGGCGGCCCACGAGAGCGAGCTGCTCCAGCACCTGTACGCCGACCACGCGGACCGGGTCCGCGAACTGTGCGGCCTGCTGGGTCCGCGCGGCGGCGACGGGCTGGACGCGGTCCCCCTCGCCCTGGACCGGCTGGGGCTGCGGGTCCGCTTCACGGGCGCCACGGCCGGCCCGTTCGACGCCCGCTTCGACTTCCCGGCGCCGGTCCGCGACATCCGCGGACTGCGCCGGGCGATGCACACGCTCTTCGCCGCGGCCGGTCACTGACCCTGCGGGCAGCTGCCCAGCAGCTCCTGGAGGGCGAGCTTCTCGGGCGGGGTGACGGACAGCCGGTACTTGTGCTCGATGCCGGTGTAGCGGCGCGCGTACTCGCACCAGTACTCCCGGCGGGGCGGGCGCCACTTGTCCGCGGTCTTGCTGCCCTTGTCCTGGTTCGTCTGCTTGTCCGCCGCGAGCAGGACGTCCAGGTCGTTGGCGTACTCCAGCCTGCGCCGCGGGGTCCAGGCGTAGGCGCCCGCGCGCCAGGCGGCGCCGAGGGCGACGACGTGGTCGGTCTGGATCTGCGAGGCCCGCCGGTAGGAGTAGGGGATCCGCTTCCCGGTGTACGGATCGTCCAGCACGCCGGACACCACGACGCAGGGGTTGCGGTCGCCCGCGCGCAGCTCGCTCAGATCGCGGCGCAGTACGTCGTCGCGGGTGTCGCAGCCGTTGCGGCCGCCGATGGCGTCGGTGTCGTCGGACCAGTACCTGCCGAAGCTCTCCCGCTGGTACGTCTCCCAGTTCTTCCCCCACTCGACGGCGAGGCCCGCCAGCCGCTCCCGGGCGGCGTCAGCCCTCAAACGCCGGGCAGGCTCAGGTCGCCCTCACGTCCCGGGCAGCTGAGGTCGCCCTCAAACACCGGGCGGCTGGGACCCCCGGCGGGCCCTCAAACGCCGCGCGGGCTGAGGTCGCCTCCGGCGGGCCCTCAAATGCCGCGCAGGCTGAGGTCGCCTCCGGCGGGCCCTCAAACGCCGGGCAGGCTGAATTGCCGCAGGCAATTCCAGCCTCGCCGGCGTTTGAGGCGCCCCCGGAGGGCACACCGAGCCGCGCCGGAAAGACGGGCGCACCCTCAGCCCCGCCGGCGTTTGAGGCGCCCCCCGAGGGGACGCCGAGCCGCGGCGGAAAGAGTGGGCGCACGCCCGGCCGCGCCGGCCGGTCGGGCCGGGGCCGGGCACGGGTCAGTCGCCGCGGAGGCGGTTGCGGACTCGCTCGACCACGTCCGCGTACCGCGCCTCCGCCCCGTACCGCGTCGGCTCGTAATACCGCTTCCCGTGAATCTCATCCGGCGCATACTGCTGCGCCGCGATCCCCCCCGGCACGTCGTGCGGATACACGTACCCCACGGCGTGCCCCAGCTTCGCGGCCCCCTTGTAGTGCCCGTCCCGCAAGTGCGCCGGCACCGACCCCGTCAGCCCCGCCCGGACATCGGCCAGCGCGGCCCCGATCGCCGTGGTCGCGGTGTTCGACTTCGGCGCCAGCGCCAGCGCGATCGTCGCGTGCGACAGCGTCAGCGCGGCCTCCGGGAAGCCGATCATCGCCACCGCCTGGGCCGCCGCGACGGCGGTCGGCAGGGCCGTCGGGTCCGCGAGCCCGATGTCCTCGCTCGCCGAGATCATCAGACGGCGCGCGATGAACCGCGGGTCCTCCCCCGCATCGATCATCCGCGCCAGGTAGTGCAGCGCCGCGTCCACGTCCGAGCCGCGGATCGACTTGATGAGGGCGCTGGCCACGTCGTAGTGCTGGTCGCCGTCCCGGTCGTACGTGACCGCCGCCCGGTCGACCGCCTCCTCCACCGTCTGGAGGGTGATCTCGGCCTCGCCCTTCGCGATGGCCGAGCCGGCCCCCGCCTCCAGCGCCGTCAGCGCGCGCCGCGCGTCACCGCCCGCGATCCGCAGCAGGTGCGCCTCGGCGTCGGCGGGCAGGGTCACCGCTCCGCCCAGGCCGCGCTCCTCGGTGAGCGCCCGCCGCATCAGGGCGCTGAGGTCCCCGTCGGTGAGCGGTTCGAGCGTGAGCAGCAGGGAGCGCGAGAGCAGCGGGGAGATGATCGAGAAGTACGGGTTCTCGGTGGTCGCCGCGATGAGGGTGACCCAGCGGTTCTCCACGGCCGGGAGCAGGGAGTCCTGCTGGGCCTTGCTGAACCGGTGGATCTCGTCGAGGAAGAGGACGGTCTCCTTGCCGTACCCCCCGGCGGCCCGCCGCGCGCCCTCGATGACCGCGCGGACCTCCTTGACCCCGGCGGTGATCGCCGAGAGTTCCACGAACCGCTTCTGGGTGGCCTGGCTGACGACGTACGCCAGGGTGGTCTTCCCGATGCCGGGCGGACCCCACAGGATCACCGAGGAGGCACCGGCCGGACCGCCCGCTCCGTCGCCCACGAGGCGTCGCAGCGGTGAGCCCCGCTTCAGCAGGTGCTGCTGGCCGACGACCTCGTCCAGGGTGCGCGGGCGCATCCGGACGGCGAGCGGAGAACTCGAGGGGTCTTTCTCCTGGCGGTCCTCGGCGGCTGCGGTGAAGAGGTCTGGTTCCACACCGGAAGCCTATGCGAGCCCACCGACAATCCGGGCGGGTCCCTCAGGAGGTCCAGAAGTCCCACCAGCGCGTCAGGATCAGCATGCCGATGATCCCGACGTGCAGCACGGGCAGGACCCACGCGAACTCTCCGAGGAAGCTCCGCAGCCAGGCCGGCGCGGGCAGCAGGCGCTCGCGGACGTTGTGCGCGGTGACGTACCAGAAGAGGAAGATCGTCGCGACCCAGGCCAGGCAGCACCACAGGCACAGGGAGTTGATGCGGTACAGCGACTGGTACATCAGCCAGGTGCAGAAGCCGACGCCGAAGAGCGCGCCCGCGTTCAGCGTCAGCCAGTACCAGGGCCGGAACCGGGCCCCGGCCAGCAGGCTCATGCCCACGCAGACGACGATCCCGTACGCGACCAGGCCCAGCATCGGGTTCGGGAAGCCGAAGGCGGACGCCTGGTCGCTCGTCATGATGTTGCCGCAGGAGACGACCGGGTTGAGGCTGCAGCCCGGGGTGAAGTTCGGGTCTTCCAGCAGCTTGAACTTGTCGATGGTGATCACCCAGGCGGCGAGCAGGCCCGCGGCTCCCGTGATCACCAGCAGCCAGGCCAGCGCCCGGCTCCCGCCGACGGTCCGCGGAACGTCACTACCGGTGGTGGTCGTCATACGGCCGCTCTCCCACATCTGCGCCAGCAAGGTCGACAAGCAGGGGCCATTGTGCCGCACGGGGCTGTGATCCACCGTTCGGTGGACATAAGGACGCCCGCGCCCCGGCCGGTGACGGCAGGGGCGCGGGCGTGGGCGCGGCGGAGCCGGCCTGGCGGTCAGGCCAGCTTCGCGCGCACCGCTTCGACGACGTCGGCCAGGGCGACCGGGGTCTGCTCCCCGGACTCCATGTCCTTGAGCTGGACGACGCCCTCGGCGAGGTCGCGGTCGCCGGCGACGACGGTGAGGCGGGCGCCGGAGCGGTTGGCGTCCTTCATCGCGCCCTTGAGGCCCTTGCCGCCGTAGGAGAAGTCCGCCGCGATACCCGCCCGGCGCAGCTCCGTCACCTTGGCGAACAGGGCCCGTCGGGCGTCCTCGCCGAGCGCCACCGCGAAGACCGACGTGGCCGCCGGGACGTCCAGCGTGACGCCTTCCGCCTCCAGCGCCAGCACCGTACGGTCCACGCCGAGCGCCCAGCCGACGGACGGCAGCGCGGGGCCGCCGATCATCTCGGACAGGCCGTCGTACCGGCCGCCGCCGCCCACCGCGGACTGGGAGCCCAGACCGTCGTGGACGAACTCGAAGGTGGTCCGGGTGTAGTAGTCCAGACCGCGGACGAGCTTCTCGTCGTCCTCGAAGACCACGCCCGCCGCCGTCACCAGCGCCCGCACTTCCTCGTGGTACGCCTTGCACGCGTCGCACAGGTAGTCGCGCAGCACGGGCGCGCCGACGAGCTGCTTCTGGACGTCGGCCCGCTTGTCGTCGAGGACGCGCAGCGGGTTGATCTCGGACCGGCGGACGGTGTCGGCGTCCAGGTCCAGACCGCGCAGGAACGCCTGGAGGGCCTCCCGGTACACCGGGCGGCACTCCTTGTCGCCGAGCGAGTTCAGCAGGATGCGGAAGTTGCGCAGGCCGAGCGAGCGGTACGCCTGGTCGGCGAGGATGATCAGCTCGGCGTCCAGCGCCGGGTCCTCGGCGCCGATCGCTTCGGCGCCGACCTGCGAGAAGTGGCGGTAGCGGCCCGCCTGGGCGCGCTCGTAGCGGTAGTACGAGCCGGAGTACCAGAGCTTGACGGGCAGCAGGCCGGCCTTGTGCAGGTTGCCCTGGAGCGCCGCGCGCAGGACGGAGGCGGTTCCCTCGGGGCGGAGCGCGAGCTGGTCGCCGCCCTTCGTCGTGAGCGTGTACATCTCCTTGCTCACGATGTCGGTGGACTCGCCGACGCCGCGCGAGAACAGCTCGACGTTCTCGAAGCCGGGGGTCTCGACATACCCGTAGCCCGAGTTCTTGAGCGGCCCCGAGATCGCCTCGCGCACCGCCAGGAAGGTGGCGGAGCGGGGCGGCAGCAGGTCGTACGTGCCCTTGGGGGCCTGAAAAGTACTCACGAAACTCGTCACATTCCTCGTCGTGGAGCGGGGCCCGCTCCGTGGCCGGCGGCGACTTCCCTCAGGTAGGGGTTGGTCGCGCGCTCACGGCCGATGCTGGTCTGGGGACCGTGTCCGGACAGCACCACGGTCGAGTCGTCGAGCGGCAGGCACACGCGGGCCAGCGATTCGAGCATCTCGGCGTGGGAGCCACCGGGCAGGTCGGTGCGTCCGACGGAGCCGGCGAAGAGCAGGTCGCCCGAGAAGAAGACCGACGGGACGTCGGCCGCCTCGGGGACCTGGAAGGTCACCGACCCCTTCGTATGCCCCGGCGCGTGCGCGACGGTGAACTCCAGACCGGCCAGGCTCAGCTTGGCGCCGTCGGTCAGCTCGCGGACGTCGTCCGGCTCGCCCACGGTCAGCTCGCCCATGAGCGGCATCCCGATGGAGCGGCCGAGGGCCTTCTCCGGGTCGCTCATCATGTAGCGGTCCCGCGGGTGGATCCAGGCGGGTACGTCGTGTGCTCCGCACACGGGGACCACCGAGGCCACGTGGTCGATGTGGCCGTGGGTGAGGACGACCGCGACGGGCTTGAGCCGATGCTTCTTCAGCGTCTCCTCGACACCCTGGGCGGCCTGGTGGCCCGGGTCGATGATGACGCACTCCTCACCCGCGGCGGGGGCGACCAAGTAGCAGTTGGTCCCCCAGGCCCCGGCGGGGAACCCGGCAATCAGCACGTTCGTCCTCAATCCTCGGATGGGGTTGATGCAGATCAGAGCCTACCGGCGACGCTCATCACACAGCGAACCCATATACGGTACGGCCTCAGCGGTTCCTACAGCCCTACAGCCCACAGTCCCACTGCAACGAGGAGACAGACCCGGTGGTCACGAACGATCAGCGGCGGCGCCAGCTCGCCAGGGAGAAGTTCGAGCGTCAGCAGGAGCGCAGGGCCAAGGCCCGGCAGAAGGCCCGCAGACGGACTGCGGTGATCGGCGCGGCCGCGGCCGTGGTCGTCGCGGTGCTGGTCGGCCTCACGGTGGGGGGCGTGTTCGACTCCAAGAAGGACACGAAGGACGCCGCCGCCCCGGAGCCTTCGGCCTCGCCCACGCCGACGCCGAAGACGTCCCCGTCGCCCGCCATGGCCGTCGACGCCAAGGCGAAGTACACCTTCTCCCTCAAGACCAACGAGGGCGAGATCAAGATCGACATGGATGCGGCGAAGACCCCGCAGACCGTGAACTCGTTCAAGTCGCTCGCGGACAAGGGCTTCTTCGACAACACCAAGTGCCACCGCCTGACCACCGAGGGGATCTTCGTCCTCCAGTGCGGCGACCCCGAGGGCACCGGCATGGGCGGCCCGGGCTACACCATCGCGGACGAGAACCTCGACGGGCTCGGCAAGCCGGGCGCGGACGGCAAGGTCGTCTACCCGACGGGCACGGTCGCGATGGCCAACACCGGCCAGCCCGGCTCCGGTGGCAGCCAGTTCTTCCTGGTCTACAAGGACAGCCCGCTGCCGCCCACCTACACCCCCTTCGGGACGATGGACGCCGGCGGTCTGAAGATCGTCCAGGACGTGGCCAAGGAGGGCGTGGCCGACGGCGACAAGGCTCCCGCCCCGAAGAAGCCGGTGACGATCGAGAAGGCCGCGGTCACCAAGAACTAGCGGCGACGGGCCCCGGCGGCCGACGAGATTCCGTCGTGCTGGATGCGGACAGCCGGGGCGACGGTCGCCTATGTTGGCGTTGTGCGGGGCGGGCGCTGCCCGCCCTAGGAAACTGTGGACGATGCCAGGGGGCGAACACCCCCGCAGGCATCATGTGGAGGAGGCGCTGTGAGCAGCGACCCGTGGGGCCGCGTCGACGAGACGGGCACCGTGTACGTGCGTACTGCCGATGGCGAACAGGTCGTCGGCTCCTGGCAGGCGGGCACCCCTGAGGAGGCCCTGGCCTACTTCGAGCGCAAGTACGAGGGCCTGGTGGTCGAGATCGGCCTGCTCGAGCGGCGGGTACGGACCACCGATCTGTCCTCCAAGGACGCGACGACGGCGATCGACCACCTGCGCAAGCAGGTCGACGAGCACCACGCGGTGGGCGACCTCGCCGCGCTGCGGGTGCGCCTCGACAAGCTGGTAGCGACCGTGGACTCGCGTCGCGAGGAGCGCAAGGTCCAGAAGGCGAAGCAGACCGACGAGGCCCGCGTCGCCAAGGAGAAGCTGGTCACCGAGGCCGAGGAGCTGGCGCAGAGCGACCAGTGGCGCAGTGCCGGCGAGCGGCTGCGGGCGCTCGTGGACACCTGGAAGGCGTTGCCGCGGCTCGACCGCAAGTCGGACGACGAGCTGTGGCACCGCTTCTCGCACGCCCGCTCCGCCTTCTCCAAGCGTCGCAAGGCGCACTTCGCGTCCCTGGACGCGCAGCGCGAGGACGCGCGCAAGGCCAAGGAGAAGCTGGTCGCCGAGGCGGAGTCGCTGTCGAAGTCGACCGACTGGGGTCCGACGGCGGCGCGCTACCGCGAGCTGATGTCGGACTGGAAGGCGGTCGGCCGGGCGCAGCGCGAGTCCGAGGACGACCTGTGGAACCGTTTCCGCGGGGCGCAGGACGTGTTCTTCGCGGCGCGCGGCGAGGTCTTCGCGGAGCGCGACGCCGAGCAGGACGAGAACCTCAAGCTCAAGGAGGAGCTGGCCGACGAGGCCGAGAAGCTCCTGCCGATCACGGACCTGAAGGCGGCCCGGGCCGCGTTCCGTTCGCTGAACGAGCGCTGGGAGGCCATCGGCCACGTACCGCGTGACGCCCGGCCCAAGGTCGAGGGCCGGATGCACACGGTCGAGCGGGCCCTGCAGGAGTCCGAGGAGAGCGAGTGGCGCCGGACGAACCCGGAGGCGCGTGCGCGCGCCGCGGGTCTGACGGGTCAGCTGCAGGCGGCCGTGGACAAGCTGCGCGGCCAGGTCGACGCGGCGCGCGCCGCGGGCAACAACGCGAAGGCCGACAAGCTGGCGCGTGAGCTGGAAGGCCGTCAGGCACTGCTGGACCAGGCCCTCAAGGGCCTGGAGGAGTTCGGCGGCTGAGTCCCGCCTACCGGGGCCCGGCGGTGGAAGCTGTTTCCACCGCCGGGCCCCGCGCTCGTTCCGGCGTTCCGGCCTTCCGGCGTTCCGACGGCACCGCCGCCGGCACGGGCTCCCCGCGGCCTCGGCTGCGTCCTCAGCGGACGCGCGGGCCGCTCTCGGCGATGTCGAGGGCGTGCTTGAGCACCTCGCAGGCCTCGATGTGGTTGCCGGATTCCTGGAGCAGGTCCGCCAGCCGCCGGCAGATCAGGACGGCCTCCGGCCCGTACGCCTTGTGCAGCTGCTGGAACGCCGATTCCAGCACCGTGGTGGCCTCCCCGAGGTGGCCGGTGTCGGCGAGCAGCTCCGACAGCTCCAGCTGGACGGCGAAGAGCGTGCCCTGGCCGTCGGGCGGCTGTTCCTGGAGGGCGAGGCGCAGGATCGGCAGCGCGTCGCGCGGGTGGCCCTCCTCGCGCAGCATCCGGGCGACCTTGAGCCCCGTGGCCACGGCGGCGGTTCGGACGTCCGCGGCCAGCACCGGCCCCGCGGGGGTGTGGGCTCCGGCCCGGGCGCGATTGCGGGCCAGGGGCAGTGCGCCGACCCCGTTCTCCTGTGAGCGCTGCGGCAGCGGCCGGTTCTTGGCGTGCAGCCGTGCCGTGAGTTCGCGGTAGAGGGTGTCGAGGTCCAGCAGTTCGGGTGCGCCGGGTATGCCGTAGCGCAGGATGCGCAGGAGTTCGGCGGTGAACGCGGTGTGCCGTTCGCCGTCGGGGGCGAGGGCCACGCGGTCCCGGGGGGCGGCGGTCAGTACGTACGCCCCGTCGACGGCGGCCTGTCCGGCGATGGTGTCGGCGGCGCCGGAGAGGGTGAGGGCCGCCCTGCCGCTGAAGCAGCAGTCGAGGACGACCACCTTGCGGCGGGCCCAGGAGGAGCGCAGGGCGGCCCGCAGGTGCCGGTAGGCGACCGCCGAGTAGCCGATCCCGTCGCGGGAGCCGCCGAGCCCGAGGTAGAGGTCGGCGGAGTCCGGGTCGCGCATGCCGTGGCCCGCGTAATAGACGAGCAGGGTGTCGGTGGCCTCGTCGGCCGCCTGGTGCACCGGGTCCAGCATCTCCGCGGCGCTCTGCGGGTCGGCGACCACCGTGCAGTGCTGGACGGGCAGTCCCCACACGGTGGCGTCGCACAGCTCGGTGGCCAGGTCGACCAGGTTGGCCTCGACGGCCGGGAGCTGTTCCAGGTGCAGGTAGGAGGCGGTGCCGATGAGGACGGCGCGCGAGCTGCCCGGGTCAGCGAGTGTCGTCATCGCCCCGCGCCCGCTCGTTCCCGGCGAGCCGGTCCCCGTCGGGCGCCCGCGTCCCGGGAACCGCCGTCTCCTGGGCGCGGAGGAGGCCGACGATCCGGCGTACCGTCGCCTCGTCGGCGGCGGCCGGTGCGTCCAGCCGGACCTCCACACCGCCGCCGCTGATCGTGACGGTGGCCGGGCGGCGCAGGGCGGCCCGCCACTGCAGGACGGACAGGACGAGACCGCCGAGCCCCAGCCCGCTGGAGACGGCGAACTGCAGCAGCTCGAAGCCGCCTCCCATGCTGCCGGGAGCGGGCGGCCGCCCCGCGGCCGCGCACCGCACCGGCGAGCGCGTCGTCCCCGCTCACCCAGCGCAGCAGGGCGCGCAGCGCGGCTTCGTCGTCTTCCGTGCCGGTGACGTGTACGGCGATCTCAGGCACCGCTGGATTCCTTTCGCTGGTCCACCGCGGCGTTGACCCGGGCGAACGTGTCGACGGCTTGGGCCCCGGCGCCCAGCCTGGCCAGGCAGACGCCCTGCCAGTACTGGGCGGTGAGGGTGGTCGGGTGCCCGGCCCCCAGGGCGGAGGTGCAGACCGAACTGAGCACGGCGAGCATCTGCGAGGCCTCTTGGAGCTGGTTGGCGAGGGCCAGGTTGACGGCTTCGCGCAGCCGGGAAACGGCCTTCTGCTCGTCCATGGCGCTCATGACGGTGTGCCGGAACCCGATGCTGAGGGTGACGGGCCGCAGCCGGCCGGGCGCGCGGACGGGGGGCCCGGCCTGACCGGAGCCTTCCGGACCGGCGTCCTCGTGGGAGTCGAACGCGGCGTCGGCCTCGCCGGCGGTCGCGTGCGAGTCGAGTTGCCGCAGGGGCTCCGGCCCGGTGTCCTCCGGGGCCACCGGCGTCGGATCGCCCGCCGCGGCCCGGGCGACGGGGGGTTCGTACAGGGGCGGCGGGGCCTGTGCGAAGGCCACCTCGACCGCGGAGTCCCGGATCTGGTTCCGCATCCGGCGGGCGAGCGCGTGCCGCCCGCTGTCCACCAACGGGGGCAGGGCGCTCGCCACGGCCGCCGCGGAGAGCGGCCGCGCGCCCGGGTCCTTGGCACAGAGGGAGTCGATCAGCTCGTTGAGCCGGCCGGGGTAACCGGGGTTGGCGCCGCTCAGCCGCGGGATCCCGTCGCCCAGTGCCTGGACCATCACCGCGCCGAGGTCGGCGCGGTCCCCCAGGGGCAGTTCTCCCGTCGCCATGAGGTGCAGACAGGCGCCCAGGGAGTACAGGTCACCGGCCCGGGAAGGGACACCGCCCGCCATGACCTCGGGCGCCATGAACTGCGGGGTGCCGACCCGCTCCCCGGCGGCGGTGATGCCCGCCTCGCCCACCAGCTGGGCCAGGCCGAAGTCGAGGAGCACGACCTCGCCGCCGGAGGTGACGCCGACGTTGGAGGGTTTGAGGTCGCGGTGCAGCACACCGGCGGCGTGCACCGCGCGCAGCGCGTCGGCCATGCCGAGCCCGACCCAGGCGGCCTCGGCCGCGCTCAGGGGCCCGCTCGCCTCGACGAGCTGGGCCAGGTTCATCCCGTCGAGGAACTGCATGACGAGGTAGGGCTTGTTCTGGTGGACACCCGAGTCGTGCAGGGTGACCACCCCCGGGTGGTGGAGCCGGGTCAACGCCTCCGCCTCCCGGTGGAAGCGGACGAGCCCGGCGCCGCCCCCGTCGTCGGGGGCGGCGATCTCCGTGAGGATCTTCAGGGCGACGCGCCTGCCCAGCTTCACGTCCTGGGCCTCGTACACCACGCCGACGCTGCCGCTGCCGAGCAGCCGCCGCAGCAGGTAGCGCCCTTCGACTAAGTCGCCCTCGCCCACGGACCTCGTACCCCCTCGCCTCGGCAGGTCAGCCTAGGGCCTGCGGGCCGAGGTGACGCGGTAGACGTCGTAGACGCCCTCCACGCCGCGGACCGCCTTCAGGACGTGGCCCAGGTGCTTCGGGTCGCCCATCTCGAAGGTGAAGCGCGAGGTGGCGACGCGGTCGCGGGAGGTCTGGACGGCGGCCGACAGGATGTTCACGTGCTGGTCCGACAGGACCCGGGTGACATCCGACAGCAGCCTGGACCGGTCCAGCGCCTCGACCTGGATGGCGACCAGGAAGACGGACGACTGGGTGGGCGCCCATTCGACCGCGAGGATCCGCTCGGGCTGCTGCGAGAGCGAGTCGACGTTGACGCAGTCGGCCCGGTGCACCGACACGCCGCTGCCGCGCGTGACGAAGCCGATGATCGGGTCGCCGGGCACCGGCGTGCAGCACCGGGCCAGCTTCACCCAGACGTCGTCGACGCCCTTGACCACGACGCCCGGGTCGGCGTTCTTGCGGCGCGTACCGCGGCTGCGCGAGGGCGGGACGCTCTCCTCGATGTCCTCGTTGGCCGCGTCCTCGCCGCCGAGGGCCTGGACGAGCTTCTGTACGACGCCCTGCGCGGCCACGTGGCCCTCGCCGATCGCCGCGTACAGGGAGGAGATGTCGGGGTAGCGCATCTCGTGGGCGAGGGTGACGAGCGAGTCGCCGGTGAGGATGCGCTGGATCGGCAGGTTCTGCTTGCGCATGGCCCGCGCGATGGCGTCCTTGCCCTGCTCGATGGCCTCGTCCCGGCGCTCCTTGGAGAACCAGGCGCGGATCTTGTTGCGGGCGCGCGGCGACTTGACGAAGCCCAGCCAGTCGCGGGACGGGCCCGCGCCTTCGGCCTTGGAGGTGAAGACCTCGACCAGGTCGCCGTTGTCGAGGGTGGATTCGAGCGGGACCAGGCGCCCGTTGACCCGGGCCCCTATGGTGCGGTGGCCGACCTCGGTGTGCACGGCGTACGCGAAGTCCACCGAGGTGGCGCCCGCGGGCAGGGCGATGACGTCGCCCTTGGGCGTGAAGACGAAGACCTCGTTGCGCGAGAGGTCGAAGCGCAGCGAGTCGAGGAACTCGCCCGGGTCCTCGGTCTCCTTCTGCCAGTCCAGCAGCTGGCGCAGCCAGGCCATGTCGTTGACGGTGTCGTGGCCGGCGCTGCCCTTGGCGGCCTGCGGGACGTCGGTGCGGACCTTGGAGGTGCCGGCGACGGTCTGCTGCTTGTACTTCCAGTGCGCGGCGATGCCGTATTCGGCGCGGCGGTGCATGTCGAACGTACGGATCTGCAGCTCGACGGGCTTGCCGCTGGGGCCGATGACCGTCGTGTGCAGCGACTGGTACATGTTGAACTTCGGCATCGCGATGTAGTCCTTGAACCGGCCGGGGACCGGGTTCCATCGCGCGTGCACGGTGCCGAGGGCGGCGTAACAGTCGCGGACGGTGTCCACGAGCACCCGGATGCCGACCAGGTCGTAGATCTCCGCGAAGTCGCGCCCTCGCACGATCATCTTCTGGTAGACGCTGTAGTAGTGCTTGGGGCGGCCGGTGACGGTGGCCTTGATGCGGGCGGCGCGCAGGTCGCTCTGCACCTCGTCGGTGACGATGGTGAGGTACTCGTCCCGCTTGGGCGCGCGCTCGGCGACGAGGCGGACGATCTCGTCGTACATCTTGGGGTAGAGGATCGCGAAGGCGAGGTCCTCCAGCTCCCACTTGATGGTGTTCATGCCCAGGCGGTGGGCCAGCGGAGCGTAGATCTCCAGCGTCTCGCGGGCCTTCTTCTCCTGCTTTTCCCGCTTGAGGTAGCGCATGGTGCGCATGTTGTGCAGGCGGTCGGCGAGCTTGATGACCAGGACGCGGGGGTCCTTGGCCATGGCGACGACCATCTTGCGGACGGTCTCGGCCTGGGCGGCCTCGCCGAACTTGACCCGGTCGAGCTTGGTGACGCCGTCGACGAGGAGGGCGACGGCGTCGCCGAAGTCGCGTCTGAGCTGCTCCAGGCCGTACTCGGTGTCCTCCACGGTGTCGTGGAGCAGACCCGCCATCAGGGTGGCGGGGTCCATGCCGAGCTCGGCGAGGATGGTCGTCACCGCGAGCGGGTGGGTGATGTACGGGTCGCCGCTCTTGCGCTTCTGGCCGCGGTGCCAGCGTTCGGCGACCTGGTAGGCCTGCTCGATCTGGCGGAGGGTCGCCGTCTCGATCTTCGGGTCGTTGCTGCGGACTATGCGCAGCAGGGGTTCCAGGACCGGGTTGTACGGATTCGACTTCTGCACGCCCAGCCGGGCGAGCCGGGCGCGCACCCGGTTGGAGGACCCGCCGGGCTTGGCGGGCGCGGGGCGGGCCGGGGGGGCCGGGGCGGGTGCCGGGGCCGGTGCCGGGGCCGCGGATCGCGGGGGCGTGGCGGGCTGCTCGGGCTCGCCCTGCGGGTCGGGCTGCGCGGCGGAGAGTGGCTGGACCTCGTCTGGCAAGAGCGCTCCTCAGGGGGTCCCCCCGCACGGAGTGTGGGGGAGGATCCGGGGCCCGGTCAGGTCCGGATAACCCATGGTAGCGAGGCCTCAGCCCCCTCGTCCGCCCCGCCCACCCTCGAACCCCCCGAACCCACCCCCCGCGCGAGCCGACCCGGCCCACCTTTTCCAGCCGGCCCGGCACACATCCAGCCCCGCCGGCACCTGGGCCGCTCGCGTGCCCCGCCCGGATACGCCGAAGCGGCGGGCCCCCCGCAGGGGGTCCGCCGCTTGGGGTGGGACGGGGTCAGACGACGATGAGGGCGTCCAGCGGGGCACCCGCCAGGGCCGGCTCCAGCCGCGCACGCCCCGGCAGGAACGAGAGCTCCATCAGGACCGCGACACCGGCCACCTCGGCCCCGGCCCGCCGGATCAGCTCCAGCGAGGCCTCGGCCGTACCACCGGTGGCCAGCACGTCATCGATGACCATGACCCGGTCCCCCGGTGCCAGATCCTCCGCGTGGACCTCGATCTCCGCGGTGCCGTACTCCAGCTCGTACGACTGGGCCAGGGTCGCCCCCGGCAGCTTGCCCGCCTTGCGGACCGGCACGAAGCCGATCCCCGAGCGGACGGCGGCCGGGGCCGCCAGGATGAACCCGCGCGCCTCCAGCCCGACGATCTTCGTCGCGCCGCGCGCCTCGCACAGCGCGGCCAGCGCCTCCGTCAGCGCGGCGAACGCCTTGGGGTCCGCCAGCAGCGGGGTGATGTCCTTGAACATCACGCCCGGCTTCGGGTAGTCCGCCACGTCCTTGATCCGGCTGAGCAGCAGCTCACGCACTTCTTCGGTCAGCACGCTCATCGGCGCCGCCCCGAAGCACGCCCGGTGCGGCCCTGGGCCACGACCTCGGTGGGGTCCCCCGACTCCTCGGTGAAGTCGTCCGGCGACTCCCCCTTGGCCTCGGCGGCCGCCCGCTTCGCGAGCACCCGCTTCTTGAGCGCCTTCATCGCCGGCTCGCGCTCCTTGAGGTCGACGACCAGCGGGGTCGCGATGAAGATCGAGGAGTACGCACCGGCGGCGAGGCCGACGAACAGCGACAGCGAGATGTCGTTGAGCATGCCCGCGCCCAGGAAGCCGCCGCCGATGAACAGCAGCGCGCCGACCGGCAGCAGCGCCACGACGGTGGTGTTGATCGAGCGGACCAGGGTGCCGTTGATGCTGCGGTTGGCCACCTCGCTGAAGGTCCAGCGGGTCTGCTTGGTGATGTCCTTCGACCCCTCCTTGAGACCGTCGAAGACGACGACGGTGTCGTAGAGGGAGTAACCGAGGATGGTCAGCAGACCGATCACGGTGCCCGGGGTGACCTCGAAGCCGACGAGCGCGTACACGCCGACGGTGATCGTGAGGTCGTGGATCAGGGCGACGAGCGCGGCGACGGCCATCCGCCACTCGAAGGCGATCGCGAGGTAGATCACCACGAGGACCATGAAGACGCCGAGGCCGGTCCAGGCCTTGTTGGCGATCTGCTCGCCCCAGCTCGCGCCGACCTGGTCGGAGTTGATGTCCGCGGCGTTGACCTTGAGGTCGGCGGCGAGCTTCTTGCTCACCTCGGTCGCGGCGGCCGGGTCCAGCTCGGAGATCTGGATCCGCAGGCTGCCGGTACCGAGCTTCTGCACGGTCGCGGCGTGGCCGGAGGCCTTCTGGGCGGCTTCGGTGGCCTTGGCGACCGAGACGGACGTCTTCGGGGTGGTGAAGACGGCACCGCCCTTGAACTCGATGCCCATGTTGAGGCCCTGTACGGCCAGGGCGACGACCGCCGTAATGGTGATCAGGATGGAAACGCCGTACCAGAGAAAGCGCTTGCCGACGAAGTCGTATCCGACCTCACCGCGGTACAGCTTGGCGCCGAGATCTCCCAGCTTCGACATCTCTCACGCCTCCTTTGCGTCGACGGGGGCGGAGACTGCGGCGGCGCTCGCACCGGAACCGGTACGACGGGACCGGCGCAGCGGGGGCTTGGCGCCGAGCCGCTTCGGGTCCAGCCCGGACCACGGGTGGCCGCTGGAGAAGAACTTCGTGCGGGCCAGCAGGGTCATGACCGGCTTGGTGAAGAGGAACACCACGACCACGTCGAGCAGGGTGGTCAGACCCAGGGTGAAGGCGAAGCCCTGCACCTTGCCGACGGTGACGATGAACAGCACCGCGGCGGCGAGGAACGACACGAAGTCGGACACCAGGATGGTGCGCCGGGCGCGCGGCCAGGCGCGCTCGACGGCCGGACGCAGGGTGCGGCCCTCGCGGATCTCGTCGCGGATGCGTTCGAAGTAGACGATGAACGAGTCCGCGGTGATACCGATGGCGACGATCGCACCGCAGACGGCGGGCAGGTTCAGCGCGAAGCCGATGGCATGTCCGAGCAGCGCCATGATCGTGTAGGTGAGGATGCCGGACACGACGAGGCTGACGATCGCGATGAACGCCAGGCCGCGGTAGTAGGCCAGCAGGTAGATCACGACGAGGGCGAGGCCGATGGCGCCGGCGATGAGCCCGGCCTTCAGCTGCTCGCCGCCGAGCGCGGCGGTGACCGTGGTGACGTTGTCCTCCTGGAAGGACAGCGGCAGGGCGCCGTACGAGAGCATGTTGCCCAGGTCCTGCGCGGTCTGCTGGGTGAAGCCGCCGGAGATCTCGGCGCTGCCGCCGGTCAGGGCCTGGCTGACGTACGGGTCGGAGACGACCTCGTTGTCGAGGACGATCGCGAACTGGTTCTGCGGGGACTGCTTCGTCGCCAGCTCACCGGTGATCTTCGCGAACTTGTCCGAGCCCTTGTCGGTGAACTGCATGGTGACGATCCACTGGCCGCGCTGGGTGTCGATGACACCCTTCGCGTCCTTGACGTCCTTGCCGTCCACGCCGGCCGGGCCGAGCAGCCACTTGCCCCAGGTGCCGCCGCGCTTGCCGCAGGCGAGGGTCGGGTCGGTGGGCTTGACGCCCAGGCCGACGGCCGCGCGCTGCTTCTCGTTCGTGCAGTCGAGGTCCATGAACTTCTGCTGCAGGCTGGAAGCGGCGTCCGACGGGGCCGGGGTCGGCGCCTTGTTGTCGTCTGCCTTCTTCGACTCGCTCGCCGAGGGCGAGGGAGAGGGGCTGCCGGTGGCCATCAGGGCCTCGGGTACGGCGCGGCCCTGGGAAGTGGCGCTGGACGACGGGCTGGGCGACTGGCTCTTGCCGCCATCGGTCTTCGGGGCACCCGAGGTGCTCGCCGAGGGCGACGGGCTGCCGGAGGCGCCCGTGGACGGAGTGGGCTCGGGAGCGATCGGCTTGCCGTCCGCGAACGCGAGGACGGGGCGGAAGTACAGCTGCGCGGTCGTGCCGACCTGGTCGCGGGCCTGCTTCTCGTTCGCACCCTTGGGGATGTTCACGATGATGTGGTCGCGGCCCTGGGTCTGGACCTCGGCCTCCGACACGCCGAGACCGTTGACGCGGCGCTCGATGATGCCGACCGCCGTGTTCATGTTGGTCTCGTTGATCGCGTCCGGCTTGCCGGGTTCGCTCTTGGCCTTGAGCGTGATGCTCGTACCGCCCGCGAGGTCGATGCCAAGCCGGGGAGTCGTCTGACCGGTCAGGAACATCCCCGCGGTGAGCGCCACCATCGCGATCAGGATGATGGCCAGGGCACGCCCCGGCCTCCCCTGAGCCCCCGTGGGCCGCCGGCCCTTCTTCGGTGCTGCCACCTTGTCGTATCTCCCTGTCCAACCGCCCCGCGCCGGGTCAGCGCGCAGACGGCCACGAAATGTGTGTGGGGACCCCTGCCCCCCGCAGAATCGGGTCACTGAAGGGGACCGCCGCGGCCACCGATCAGGCGCCGTGCGGTCCCCCGCCGAGCGCTACTTGGCGCCGGCCTCGCCGTCGGTCTTGCCGTCGGTCTTGCCGTCCGTGGTGTCCTCGGGCGCGTCGGCCGCCGTCTCGTCCTTCTTGCCGAGGTCGAGCTTGGGGGCTTCCGCCTTGTCGGCGTCGGCGGGCTCGTCCTTGAGCAGCGAGGAGGCGTCGTCCGGGACGACCGGCGTGTCGATGGTCAGATCATCGCCGGTGCCGTGGACGATGCGGTTGTACTCCTCGTCCTCGAGGACGGCGCCGATGGCGTTCTTCGCGTAGACCGCGTGCACGCCCGGGGCCACTTCCAGAGTGACGGTGTCCTCACCGATCTCCTTGACCGTGGCGTACATGCCACCGATGGTGCGCACGCCGGAGCCGGGGCCCAGCTGGTCACGCATGGTCACCGCCGCCTGCTGCTTCTTCTTGGCGGAGCGCGTCATCAGGAACATCGCCCCGATGAGCACGACGAACGGGAGGAAGGTCAAGAGGCTACTGTTCACGGGACGAAGATCCTTCGCACGACCGCACGGGAAGCGGCCTTTTTCTACGGGGGGTGGGCATGCCGGCCGTTACGGCCAGCATCGGCGGAGTCTAGGCGAGTCCACACCGATGGAACAACGCCCAGCATGGCACCGCAGTTCCTGACCCGGCGAACCTCCGCGCCGTCAGGCCCCGAACAAGCCACCTTGTCCGGCCGATCCGCTCCCGGGCCGGACCGGCGGTACGAGCCCCAGGTGAGCCCATGCGGCGGGCGTCGCCACCCGTCCCCTGGGCGTCCGCGCGAGCAGGCCCTCGCGCACCAGGAACGGCTCGGCGACCTCCTCCACGGTCTCCCGCTCCTCCCCCACCGCGACGGCGAGGGTCGACAGGCCCACCGGACCGCCGCCGAACAGCTTGAGCAAGGCCTCCAGCACGGCCCGGTCCAGCCGGTCCAGCCCGCGCTCGTCCACCTCGTAGACCTTCAGGGCGGTGGCGGAGACGGCGCGGTTGATCACTCCGTCGGCCCGGACCTGGGCGTAGTCGCGCACCCGGCGCAGGAGCCGGTTCGCGATGCGCGGGGTGCCCCGGGAGCGGCCCGCGATCTCGGCGGCGCCCGCGGTGTCGATCTCCACGTCCAGGAGGCGGGCGGAGCGGTGGATGACGCGTTCCAGCTCCTCGGGGGCGTAGAACTCCATGTGTCCGGTGAATCCGAAGCGGTCGCGCAGCGGCGGCGGCAGCAGGCCGGCACGGGTGGTCGCTCCGACGAGGGTGAACGGCGGCAGCTCCAGCGGGATCGCGGTCGCGCCCGGGCCCTTGCCGACGATCACGTCGACGCGGAAGTCCTCCATCGCCATGTAGAGCATTTCCTCGGCGGGCCGCGACATCCGGTGGATCTCGTCGAGGAAGAGCACCTCGCCCTCCTGGAGGGAGGAGAGGATCGCGGCGAGGTCGCCCGCGTGCTGGATGGCCGGGCCGGAGGTGATCCGGATCGGGGCGCCCATCTCGGCCGCGATGATCATCGACAGCGTGGTCTTGCCGAGGCCCGGCGCGCCGGAGAGCAGCACGTGGTCGGCGGTGGCGCCGCGCTGGCGGGCCGCCTTGAGCACAAGGTCGAGCTGCTGGCGCACCTTCTCCTGGCCGACGAACTCCCCGAGGTCCTTGGGGCGCAGGGCCGCCTCGACCGCGCTGTCCTCGCCGTCGGCGGCGGCCGCGACGAGCCGGTCCGGCTCGTCGTCCTCGCGGTGGTCGCTCTCGTCGTACCCGTTCACGGTGTCAGTCTGCCTTCTCGGTCTGTGCGGTTCGCGCGGCGCGTACGGGCCGTCGGCGGGGGCGGTGTCGGCGGGCGCCGCGGCGGTCCCGGCGGGCGCGGCGACGGGGCCGGGGCCGGCGGGCGCGGTGTCAGCGGGCGCGGTTCAGGGTCTGCAGGGCGGCGCGCAGCAGCTGCGGCACCGGAGCCGGGCCGCCGGCGGCGAGGGCGGCCTCGGCCTGCGGGGTCACCGCGGAGACCGCCTCCTCCGCCTCGCGGGAGGCGTAGCCGAGGCCGATCAGGGCGGCCTGGAGCTGCTCGGTCCAGGGGGCGGGCCCGGCGGCCCGCTGCGCCCCGACCAGGGCGCCCGTGCCCAGCGGCTGGCCCAGCTTGTCCTTGAGCTCCAGGAGCAGCTTCTGGGCTCCCTTCTTGCCGATGCCGGGCACCGCCATCAGGGATTTCTCGTCGCCGGTGGAGACCGCGAGGCGCAGGGCGTCCGGGCTGTGCACGCCGAGCATGGCCTGCGCCAGGCGCGGACCGACGCCGCTCGCGGTCTGCAGCAGCTCGAAGACCTGCCGCTCGTCGTCGTCCGCGAAGCCGTACAGGGTCAGGGAGTCCTCGCGGACGACCAGGGAGGTCGCGAGCTTGGCTTCCTGGCCCAGGCGCAGTCCGGCGATGGTGTTCGGCGTGCAGTGCACGGCCATGCCCACGCCCCCGACCTCGATGACGGCCAGGGTGGGGGCGAGCGCGGCGACCGCGCCGCTGACGAAGGCGATCATCGGGTACGGCCTTTCAGGGCGTTCGGGGCGTGGGGTGCGTGCGGAGCCTGCCGGGCTTTCGCGCCGGCCGCTGCGGCGTGCAGGGCCACGGCCTGCTGCAGCCGGTTCTGGGCCGGGGCGCGCCAGATGTGACAGATGGCGAGGGCGAGCGCGTCGGCCGCGTCGGCGGGCTTGGGGGGCGCGTCGAGCCGCAGCAGCCGGGTCACCATGGCCCCGACCTGCGCCTTGTCGGCCCGCCCGGAACCGGTGACGGCGGCCTTGACCTCACTGGGGGTGTGCAGGACCACGGGCAGCCCGCGGCGCGCGGCGCACAGCATGGCCACCGCGCTGGCCTGGGCGGTGCCCATGACGGTGCTGACGTTGTGCTGGCTGAAGACCCGTTCCACGGCGACGACTTCGGGCCGGTGCTCGTCGAGCCAGGCTTCCAGCCCGGCCTCGATGGCGACCAGCCGCAGGCCGATGTCCGCGTCGGCCGGGCTCCGTACGACGCCCACGCCGAGCATGGTCAGGGGGCGGCCGGCGACCCCGTCGACGACGCCGACTCCGCACCGGGTCAGCCCCGGGTCAACACCGAGCACCCGCACCGCGGCCCCTCCCTCGATCGTCCGTCCGTGTTCTGCGCAGGCTATCCGGCACCACTGACAAAGCGACGGGCCGACAGGGTGTGTCCTGTCGGCCCGTCGATCACAGCAACCATCAATTGAGCAACCACAGCGGCGGGCAACCACATCCGCGAGAGCGGCGGCGGTTCAGCCGCGAAGGGGGACTCAGGCGTCGACCTTCTCCATGACCTCGTCGCTGACGTCGAAGTTGGCGAAGACGTTCTGCACGTCGTCGCTGTCCTCCAGCGCGTCGATCAGTTTGAAGATCTTGCGCGCGCCCTCTTCGTCCAGCTCGACCTGCATGGTCGGCAGGAAGTTGGAGTCGGCCGAGTCGTAGTCGATGCCGGCGCTCTGGAGCGCGGTACGGACCGCGACCAGGTCGGTGGCCTCGCTGATGATCTCGAACTGCTCGCCGAGGTCGTTGACCTCTTCGGCACCCGCGTCGAGCACCGCGTCCAGGACGTCGTCCTCGCTCAGCTCGCCCTTGGGCAGCAGGACGACACCCTTGCGGTTGAACAGGTACGACACCGAACCCGGGTCGGCCATGGAGCCGCCGTTGCGGGTCATGGCGACGCGCACGTCCGAGGCGGCACGGTTGCGGTTGTCGGTGAGGCACTCGATGAGCACCGCGACACCGTTCGGGCCGTAGCCTTCGTACATGATCGTTTCATAGTCGGCGCCGCCCGCTTCGAGACCGGCACCGCGCTTGAGCGCGGAGTCGATGTTCTTGTTCGGGACGGAGCTCTTCTTGGCCTTCTGGACAGCGTCGAAGAGCGTGGGGTTGCCGTCGAGGTCGGCGCCGCCGGTACGCGCCGCGACCTCGATGTTCTTGATCAGCTTCGCGAAGAGCTTGCCGCGCTTGGCATCGATCACGGCCTTCTTGTGCTTCGTCGTAGCCCATTTAGAGTGGCCGGACATCTGCCTGTCTCCTTCGCGTAACCAACGGTGTTCGCCTCAGATCCTACCGGGACTCCTCCCGGGACCCGTTCAGGACCCCGCGCGCACCATGTCCACGAAGTACGCGTGCACCCGGTGGTCGCCGGTCAGCTCCGGGTGGAACGACGTGGCCAGCACATTGCCCTGCCGGACGGCCACGGTGTGGCCGTCGTACGTGGCGAGCACCTCGGCGGCCGCGCCGACCGACTCGACCCAGGGGGCGCGGATGAAGACGCCCTCGACCGGGCCGCCCGCTATGCCGGCGAAGTCGATGGAGGCCTCGAAGGACTCGTTCTGACGGCCGAAGGCGTTGCGGCGGACGATCATGTCGATCCCGCCCAGCGTCTCCTGGTCGTCACGGCCGCCGAGCAGCTTGTCGGCGAGCATGATCATGCCGGCGCAGGTGCCGTAGACCGGCATCCCGGCCCGTACGCGCTCGCGCAGCGGCTCCAGCATGCCGAACAGCACGGCGAGCTTCGACATGGTCGTCGACTCGCCGCCGGGGATCACCAGGGCGTCGACCTCGGCGAGCTCCTCGGGGCGCCGGACCGGCCTGGCCACGGCGTCAGCCGAGGCCAGGGCGATCAGGTGCTCCCGTACGTCGCCCTGGAGTGCCAGGACGCCGATGACGGGGTGGTTGTTCATGGGTGGAATGCCTTACCAGCCGCGGTTGGCGTAGCGCTCGGACTCGGGGAGGGTGTCGCAGTTGATGCCGACCATGGCCTCGCCCAGGTTGCGGGACGCGTCCGCGATGATCTTCGGGTCGTCGTAGAAGGTGGTGGCCTTCACGATGGCGGCGGCGCGCTTGGCCGGGTCGCCCGACTTGAAGATGCCGGAGCCGACGAAGACGCCCTCGGCACCGAGCTGGCGCATCAGCGCGGCGTCCGCGGGGGTGGCGACGCCACCGGCGGAGAACAGCACCACGGGGAGCTTGCCGAGCTCGGCGACCTCCTTGACCAGCTCGTACGGGGCGCGCAGGTCCTTGGCGGCGGCGTACAGCTCGTTGTTGTCGAAGCCGCGCAGGCGGGCGATCTCGTTCTTGATCTGGCGCAGGTGACGGACGGCCTCGACGACGTTGCCGGTGCCGGCCTCGCCCTTCGAACGGATCATGGCCGCGCCCTCGGCGATCCGGCGCAGGGCCTCGCCCAGGTTGGTGGCGCCACAGACGAAGGGGGTCGTGAAGGCGAACTTGTCGCTGTGGTTGACCTCGTCGGCCGGGGTCAGGACCTCGGACTCGTCGATGTAGTCGACGCCGAGGGACTGGAGCACCTGGGCCTCGACGAAGTGACCGATGCGCGACTTGGCCATGACCGGGATCGAGACGGCCTCGATGATCTCTTCGATCATGTTCGGGTCGGACATGCGGGCGACCCCGCCGTCCTTGCGAATGTCGGCCGGGACCCGCTCGAGGGCCATGACGGCCACGGCGCCCGCGTCTTCGGCGATCTTCGCCTGTTCGGCGTTGACCACGTCCATGATCACGCCGCCCTTGAGCTGCTCGGCCATGCCGCGCTTGACGCGAGCGGTGCCGGTCTCGGGGGTCTGCGAAGTGGTGGAAAGCGTGCTCACGGAGGGACCTCACTCGAAGGAAGACGGGTACTGCACAGAGGAAACCCTTCCGGACCAGTCCACTGCAAGGGCCAATGCACAGCCGGTGGCCTGTGCCGCCCGCTCGGCCCAGCGGCCGCACGGCACCGCGGCCGAGGGTATTAGGGCCGGTCGGCGAGGAAGGCCGGGGGCTCGTCGTCCATCTCGAAGGCGAGCGGGAAGGGTGCGTGACCGGCCAGCCGGAACCAGCGGACCTTGCGGTGGCGGCGCAGGGCGCGGGCCGCGCGGACGGCGTCGTTGTGGAAGCGCCGGGCCATCGGAACCCTGCGCACGGCCGCCGCCAGCTCCTCCGCGGCGACCTCGCCGCCCGGGGCCCGCTTGATCTCCTCGACCTGGTCGGCGTCCTCGAAGACCGCGCGCAGCGCCTGGGACAGCTCACTTTCGGCCACCTCGCGGTGCTCCTCCTCCGCCTGGCGCGCCGCGTGCGCGGCCTCGTACAGCACGAGGGAGGAAGCGGGGTCCAGTACGCCGGAGGTGGCCACCTCGAGGACCACCGAGGCCCGCCGCACGAGCTGCGCGTCGAGCGCGGCGCGGGCGGCGTCCATCCGCGAGTGCAGCCGGTCGAGGCGGCCGGCGGTCCAGCTGAGGTAGACCCCGATGACGCCGAGCGCCAGGGCGATCCATACGAGGGTTTCGATCACGGGCGGCGACTTTACCGCCCCCCGCCCGTCACCCGGCCCCCCGCCCGGGGGCGGTGGGGGGAGCGGGCGGGGCCCGGGCGGGTCAGGAGAACGACGACGGGGTGGCGCCGCGGGTCAGGCCCAGGCGGGCGCGCAGGCCCACGCGTTCGTCCGTGGCCACCGAGGCCGCGCCGTCCGCGACCGTCTCGTAGACCGCGAGGATGTCCGCGCCGACCGTCGACCAGTCGAAGCGCCGCACGTGGGCGGAGCCGCGGGCGCTGAGCCCGGCCCGCCGCTCGGGGTCGCGCAGCAGGGCGATCGCGCCGGCCGCCAGGGCGTCGGCGTCCTCGTTCGCGAAGAGCTCCCCCGCGGCGCCCTTGTCCAGGACCTGGGCGAAGGCGTCCAGGTCCGAGGCCAGCACCGGGGCCCCGGCCGAGAGCGCCTCGACCAGGATGATCCCGAAGCTCTCGCCACCGGTGTTGGGGGCGACGTACACGTCGACGCTGCGCAGCAGCCGTGCCTTGTCCTCGTCGGAGACCATGCCGAGGAATTCGACGCGCTCCCGCAGGGCCGGCGGCAGCGAGGCCACCGCCTCCTCCTCGTCGCCGCGGCCCGCGACCAGCAGCCGTACGTCCGGGCAGGCCTCCACGATCTTGGGGAAGGCGGCCATCAGCACCGGCATCCCCTTGCGCGGTTCGTCGATGCGGCCGATGAAGCCGAGCGTGCCGCCCTGCCATTCGGGCTTCGGCTCGGCCGCGGCGAAGAAGTCGACGTCGACGCCGTTGGGGATGACGACGGCGTCCCCGCCGAGGTGTTCCACCAGCGTGCGCCGGGCGTACTCGCTGACCGCGATCCGCGCGCTGATCTTCTCCAGCGCGGGCTGCAGGATCGGGTACGCGGCGATCATGGCCCGCGAGCGCGGGTTCGACGTGTGGAAGGTGGCCACGATCGGGCCCTGGGCCGCCCAGCAGGCGAGCAGACCCAGCGAGGGCGAGGTCGGCTCGTGGATGTGGATGACGTCGAAGGTGCCCTCGTGCAGCCAGCGGCGGACCCGCGCGGCCGAGAGGAAGCCGAAGTTCAGCCGGGCCACCGAGCCGTTGTAGGGCACCGGTACCGCGCGCCCCGCCGAGACGACGTAGGGCGGCAGCGGGGTGTCCTCCTCCGCCGGGGCCAGCACCGAGACCTCGTGGCCCCGCTCGATCAGGTGTTCCGCCAGGTCACGGATGTGGAACTGGACGCCGCCGGGGACGTCCCAGGAGTACGGACACACGACGCCGATCCTCATCCGGCGCCCTCCCCGCGCTCCACGGACGACCGGGGCTCCACGGACGGCTCTCGGGGCTCCTCGGACGACCTGGGCTCGCGGGGGCCGCGGGGCTCCAGGTCCTCCAGCCACAGGCGCTGGAGCATGTGCCAGTCCTCCGGGTGCTCGGCGATCCCGGCGGCGAAGGCGTCGGCCACCGCCTGGGTCATCGCCGCGGTCTTCTCGTCCCGGGTCCCCGCCTCCGGTACCGCCACCGGCGCGTGGAAGCGGCCCCGCATCACCGGGGTGTCCTCGTACCAGAGCGTCACCGGGACCAGCAGCGCGCCCGTCTGCTGGGCGAGCAGCGCGGGACCGGCGGGCATCCGGGCCGTGGCGCCGAAGAAGTCCACCTCGACGCCGGAGGAGGACAGGTCCCGGTCGGCGACCAGGCAGATCAGCCCGCCCGAGCGCAGCCTGCGGGCGAGGACGCCGAAAGCCGCGCCGCCGCTGTGCGGCAGCACCTCCATGCCCAGGCTCTCGCGGTAGGCCACGAACCGGTCGTACAGGCTCTCCGGCTTGAGCCGCTCGGCGACCGTGGTGAAGGGGATGCCCTTGTCGCTGGTCACCCAGGCGCCGGCGAGGTCCCAGTTGGCCAGGTGCGGCAGGGCGATGATCACACCGCGACCGGCGGCCATGCCGTCGAGCAGGACCTGCTCGCCGTCCAGCCGGACCTCCGTGGCGAAGCGTTCCTTGTTCATCGCGGGCAGCCGGAAGGATTCCATCCAGTAGCGCATGTACGAGCGCATGCCCGCCCGGGACAGCTCCCGCAGCCGCTCCGGCCCGGCGTCGGGCACCACCCGGGCCAGGTTCGCCTCCAGCCGCAGCACGCTCTTGCCGCGCCGCTTCCAGACCCGGTCCGCGATCGCGCGGCCGAGCGCGACCGCCGTCGGCTCCGGCAGCTTCTTCACCCCGGCCCAGCCGAGCCCGAAGGCGGCGTCCGTCAGCTTCTCCGTCAGCGCGCCCATCAGGCGCCGCCGCCCTCGGCCACGGCCGCGGCCGCGTCGGCCTCCGCCGCCTCGCGGCGCACGGTCACCACCCGCTGGATCAGCGTCACCAGGGAGCCGGCCGCCACCACCCAGAGCGCGATCGGCAGCAGCACCCCGATCCACGACGGCACGCCGAAGGTCTCCAGGCCGGACAGACCGGCCGCGACCAGCGTGATCACGAGGCGCTCGGCGCGCTCGATGAGCCCGTTGACGGCCACCGGAAGCCCGATCGCCTCGCCCCGGGCCTTGGTGTAGGACACCACCTGGCCGCTCGCCAGGCAGAAGACGGCCACGGCGCACAGCATGTTGTCGTGGCCCGATCCGGCGTACCAGAGCGCCAGACCACCGAAGATCGCGGAGTCCGCCACCCGGTCGAGCGTCGAGTCCAGGAACGCGCCCCACCGGCTGGAGACTCCGGCCTGCCGCGCCATGTTCCCGTCGACCAGGTCGGAGAACACGAAGAGGGTGATCGTGATCGTGCCCCAGAAGAACTCTCCCCGCGGGAAGAAGACCAGCGCTCCGGCCACCACTCCGGCCGTGCCGATCAGGGTGACCGCGTCCGGGCTCACCCCCCGACGGAGCAGAAACGCGGCGAACGGTGTGAGGACACGCGTAAAGAATGCACGCGCGTACTTGTTCAGCATGGCCTTCCCAGGGGGTCGCTGGGCCGCACGGCCACCACGGCCACCGGCTGGCCCATCGTAGCCAGCGCCCGGGGCCCCCACCGCCGCGCACCCACCGTGGGGCCCTCGCAATACCCGGTTCGCGCCACGGGAGCCCCCGGCGCGGGGGTGTCCGGGTACGACGTATGGACGCAGTGTGACGCCAGTGCAAAGCTCGAAGGGACGCTCGCGTGACGTGCGGAGGATCCCACCCCGATACCCACCCCCGATACCCACCCCGATACCCACCCCCGATCCCCCACCCCGATCACCTCTCCGTCCCACCTCGCCGTTCCACCTCACCGTCCACCGGGAGGCACGAGAATCATGGGTGACAAGACGCAGCAATCCGGGGCCGCCGGCAGGGCACTGACGGCCGACCGCCCCTCTTCGATACGCAACGTGGTGCTGGTCGGCCACAGTGGAGCCGGAAAGACCACCCTGGTCGAGGCCCTCGCCCTGACCGCCGGAGCCGTCGGCCGGGCCGGCCGGGTCGAGGACGGCGCGACCGTCTCCGACTACGACGAGATCGAGCACCGGCGCCAGCGCTCGGTCCAGCTCTCGCTCGTCCCGGTCGCCTGGGGCGACATCAAGATCAATATTCTGGACACCCCCGGATACGCCGATTTCGTCGGGGAACTCAGGGCCGGTCTGCGCGCCGCGGACGCGGCCCTCTTCGTCGTCTCGGCCGCCGGGGGCGCCACGGACGGCGAAGACGGCGTAGGGCTCTCCGGCGCGACCCGCATGGTCTGGGACGAATGCGCGGCCGTCGGAATGCCCCGCGCCATCGTCGTCACGCACCTGGAGGCCGCCCGCGCCGACTACGCGAGGATGGCGGCCGTCTGCGGCGAGACCTTCGGCCCCGACGACCCCGACGCCGTCCTCCCCCTCTACCTGCCCCTCCACGGGCCCGCCGGGGCCGACGGCCACGCCCCCGTCACCGGGCTGCTGGGGCTGCTCTCGCGGCGCGTGTACGACTACAGCTCCGGCGAGCGCGTCGAACGCGACCCCGACCCCGCCGAGCTGTCCCTCATCACCGACGCCCGGGCCCGCCTGATCGAGGGGATCATCGCCGAGAGCGAGGACGAGACCCTCATGGACCGCTACCTCGCCGGCGAGGAGATCGACGTCAAGACCCTCGTCGACGACCTGGAGCGGGCCGTCGCGCGCGGCACCTTCCACCCCGTGCTGATGGCCGCCCCCGCCGCCGACGGCGCGCGCCAGGGCCTCGGTACGGTCGAACTCCTCGAACTGATCACCGGCGGGTTCCCCACGCCCCTGGAGCGCCCCGCCCTCGCCGTCACCGACCCGGGCGGCGCCCCGCGCCCCGCCGTCACCTGCGATCCCGACGGCCCGCTGCTCGCCGAGGTCGTCAAGACCTCCTCCGACCCCTACGTCGGCCGGGTCTCCCTCGTCCGCGTCTTCTCCGGCACCCTGAGCCCCGAGGAGATCCTGCACGTCTGCGGCCACTTCCCCGGTCGCGACGGGGCCGCGCCCCGCGATCTGCACGAGGCCGACGAGCGCGTCGGCACCCTCACCGCCCCGTTCGGCAAGCAGCAGCGCACCCTCGCGCGGTGCATCGCGGGCGACCTCGCCTGCGTGGCCAAACTCACGCACGCCGAAACCGGCGACACCCTCTCCGCGAAGGCCCGGCCCCTCCTCATGGAGCCCTGGGCGATGCCCGACCCGCTGCTCCCCCTCGCCATCGAGGCCCACAGCAAGGCCGACGAGGACAAGCTCTCCCAGGGGCTCGCCCGGCTCGTCGCCGAGGACCCCACCATGCGCCTGGAGCAGAACCAGCACACCCACCAGCTGGTCCTGTGGTGTCTCGGCGAGGCCCACCAGGAGGTCGCCCTGGAACGGCTGCGCAGCCGGTACGGCGTCCGGGTCGACGCCGTCCCCCACAAGGTGAGCCTGCGCGAGACCTTCGGTGCCAAGGCCACCGGCCGCGGCCGCCACGTCAAACAGTCCGGCGGCCACGGCCAGTTCGCGATCTGCGAGATCGACGTCGAGCCGCTCCCGGCGGGCAGCGGCATCGAGTTCGTGGACAAGGTGGTCGGCGGGGCCGTGCCGCGCCAGTTCATCCCGTCCGTCGAGAAGGGCGTACGGGCCCAGGCCGCCCGCGGCGTGGCCGCCGGGTATCCGCTGGTCGACGTACGCATCACCCTGCGCGACGGCAAGGCGCACTCCGTGGACTCCTCGGACGCGGCCTTCCAGACCGCGGGAGCCCTGGCTCTGCGCGAGGCGGCCGCCGACACCGCGATCCACCTCCTCGAACCCGTCGCCGAACTGACCGTCCTGGTCCCCGACGCCTACGTCGGCCCCGTGATGAGCGACCTCGCCGGACGCCGCGGCCGGGTCGTCGGCACCGAACAGGCGGGTCCCGGACGCTCGGTGGTCCGCGCCGAGATCCCCGAGATCGAGATCGGCCGCTACGCCGTGGAGCTGCGCTCGGTCTCCCACGGTACCGGCGGCTTCAGCCGTGTCTACGCCCGCCACGAGCCCATGCCGCCACCGCTCGCGGACAAGATGCGCGAACAGGACGAGAAGGGGCACCAGTTGACATAGCGGTCCGGGGACCGCCCACCCAACCCGCTTGCGGTGGGCGGTATTTCCCTGTCCCATGACCATCGGGGGCCGACCCTCGCTAGGCTCTTTCAGGCTCGGCGGGGCGGGGCAGAACACAGGGTGGGCGCGCGACACCCCGTGGGCGGGACACCGGTACCCGCAGGACACCGGGACCAGCGGGACACCGTACGGCGGCACACCGGTGGCGGGACTCCGAGGACTCCGGGCACGGCACAAAGGCACAGCGATGGGGGCAGCGGTGGCGGACGACGGTTTCGACTTCAGGCCGGGGGCGCAGATCCCCCTCCAGGGTGGCGGCGGCCAGACCGCGGCGACCAACGCGCTGGCCTCCGCCGCGTACCGCGACGGCAAGCCCGACGAGATACTCAAAGCCAACAACGAGCACTACGAGTCCACCGTGAAGAAGGGGAAGATCTCCCTCTTCGAGCCCAACTTCGGCGAGGCCTTCTGCCGGGCCGTCGAGGCCCGCATGCTCGGCGCGGGCCGCAAACCGCTGATCCAGTCCTTCGGCGCCGACCCGCAGACCGTCGTCGAGCACTGCCTCGCCGCCTCGCGCCTGCGCAAGGAACGCGACGGCAAGCTCCGGCTGATCATGCTGGTCAGCGGCCTGCCCTTCCTGCCCGGACTGCTGCTGTGGCTGGGCCTGTTCCAGCTGCGCAAGTCCCTCGGCGGGAGCGAGAACAAGCGCGCGTCCTGGATCGGCACCGCGTTCCTCGTCGGCATCGCGCTCGTCCTGGCCATCTTGATGTTCCGGCTGCCGTTCACCGGGTTCTGGGGTCTCTACCTGCGCGCGATGATCATCGCGCCCGTCGCGGGCTGGCTGCTCGCGGCCCGGATCTGCGAGGCGTCCGCCAAGGACATGCGGGCCCGCTGGGACGGCCTGCTCGGCGGGGCCGCCGTCGGCGCCAAGATCCCCGAGGCGGTCCCCGGCAACCCCGACGAGAAGAACCGCGAGGACCTGCGCCACCAGCTCGCGAAGCTCACCGCCGAGGGCCGCAGCAACTCCGTCTTCTACGCCGGCCCCAAGGGCATCCTCGGCATGGGCACCCGGTGGGGCAGCTGGCAGCTGGCGGAGGACCTCGCCCCGAAGACCGAGGGCGCCGAGATCCACCCCTTCCGCAGCTGGGACGTGATCCGCGCGGTCCAGGACCAGCTGCGCATGCTGGAACGCGGCCCGCTGCACACCGGCGGCTTCCCGCCGCCCTCCATCACGCACTGGATCGTCACCCCGGTCGGCGAGGGCGCCAAGGAGGTGGCCCGCCCCACCGGCGCGGACGTCGACACCTTCCTCATCAAGCAGCACGAGGTCACCCGGATCTGCAACGAGCAGCAGTTCGGCGCGGGCAACCGGCACTACCTCGGGGTCCAGTGGCCCCTGTGGGACGGTCAGTTGGTGATCACGATGATGGTCACCGTCACCGTGCTCTACAAGACCCTGCGCGTGGACGTCACCGCCCATGCGCTCGGTCCGGTGCACGGCCTGTTCACCACCAAGTCCGCGCCGAAGACCACCGAGGTCGCCAAGACCCTCCGCTTCTGGGAGACCGTGGAGCGCACCCACGCCCTCGTGGACACCTCCGAGGTGGTGCGCCTCGCGGTCCGCGCCCCGTTCAGCTGGTACCCGCCGCTGCTCGACTTCCTGGGCGGGAAGCTGGTCCTGCCGGAGCCGTTCGGCGTCCGGCACGTGTGGGCCGGTTCGATGTGGCGCCACCGCTTCATGGCGGACGACGCGATGCGCACGGCGACGCCCGTACTGCGCGCGGTGCACGCGGCCGCCATGCGCGTTCTCGACGAGAACGGCGTCGACACGGACCGCTTCGCCAACCGCTCGATGATCGTCAGCGGCATGGTCCAGGACGCCGCGCCCCGCAAGGCCGACGCCTACGACGCCTGACCCCCGCGCCCGACGACCGCCCCGCTCGCGCTGCTCCCGCTGCCCCGCTCCCGCCGCCACGGGAGCGGGGCAGCGGGCGTTCCGGGCGGTAGGAGGATCCGCCCGCCCGGGGGCAAACCCGGGGCAAATGCGGAGGCAAAAAAGAAAGGCAAGGAAGCGAACGCGCTCCTTGCCACTCCTAACTTATAGCGCACTGGGGGGCTTGCGGCAAGGCCCCCGTGGTGGGGCAAAATCGCGGACCGAGGCCAGATCCTGACGAATTGGGAGATGTACCACGTTGCGTCCGCTTTCGCCCCAGACCATCAGCGCGTTCGACCTGCCCGACCACCTCGCCCCCAAGTCCGACCCCGCACTGATCGACGGCGACGAGCGGCACTTCGCCGCCCTCTCGGAGAGCCTCGCGCAGACGATCGCCGAACTGTCCGACCGGCTCGCGGCCACGCGCAAGGCTCCCGGCGGCATCGGGCGCGAGGCGATGGACCGGGACGCGGAGATCCACCGCCTGACCGCCCGGCTGCGCACGCTGCGCCGTTTCGGCCTGGACCTGTGCCTGGGGCGCATCGTCCCCGCGGACCACTCCGAGCCCGTCCACGTCGGCCGCCTCGGCCTGACCGACGCCACGGGGCGCCGACTGCTGCTCGACTGGCGCTCCCCCGCCGCCGAACCGTTCTTCGCGGCCACCCACGGCAACCCGATGGGGCTGGCGAGCCGCCGCAGGTACCGCTGGACCCGGGGCCGGATCAGCGACTACTGGGACGAGGTGTTCGCCCCCGAGGGGCTCGAAGGGCACGCGGCGCTCGACGACCAGTCGGCGTTCATCGCCAGTCTGGGCGTCAACCGCTCGGCCCGCATGCGCGACGTGCTGGCCACCCTCCAGGCCGACCAGGACGCGATCGTCCGGGCCGGGTCCCGCGGGGCCCTCGTCATCGACGGCGGTCCGGGCACGGGCAAGACCGTCGTCGCCCTGCACCGCTCCGCCTACCTCCTCCACTCCGACCCCCGCCTCGGACACCGGCGCGGCGGCGTGCTGTTCGTCGGCCCGCACCAGCCCTACCTGGCCTACGTCGCCGACGTCCTGCCCAGCCTCGGCGAGGAGGGCGTACGGACGTGCACCCTGCGGGACCTCGTCGCCGAGGGGGCCGGGGCGACCGTCGAGACCGACCCGGACGTGGCCCGCCTGAAGGCGTCCGCGGACCTGGTGAAGGCGATCGAACCGGCCGTCCGCCTCTACGAGGAGCCGCCCGCCGAGGGCATGACCGTGTCGAGCCACTGGTCCGACATCTGGCTGAGCCCCGACGACTGGGCCGCCGCGTTCGAGGCGGTCGAACCGGGGACCCCCCACAACGAGGCGCGCGACCAGATCCTGGAAGAGCTGCTCGCGATCCTGATCGGGAAGGACGAGAGCGAGGCGCCGCCCCAGCTGCTGCGGCGCTCGCTGCTCCAGGACCGGGACCTGATCACGGCCCTCCACCGCGCGTGGCCGATGCTCGACGCCGCCGAGCTGGTCGCGGACCTCTGGTCGGTGCCCGCGTACCTGCGCCGGTGCGCGCCCTGGCTCGCGCCCGAGGACGTACGGACACTGCACCGCGCGGACGCCCGGGCCTGGACGGTGTCCGACCTGCCGTTCCTGGACGCGGCGCGGCAGCGGCTCGGCGACCCGGAGGTCTCCCGGCGCGCGCGCCGCAACGAAGCCGCCGTCGCCGCGGAACGCGCGCGCAGGGCCGAGGCCATCGACAGCCTGCTGCAGAACACCGTCATCGACGAGAGCGAAGGCGCGCTCGGGATGCTGCACGGCAGCGACCTGCGGGAGAGCCTGATCGACGAGAGCGCGCTGGCCACCGCCGAACCCGACCTGCTCGCCGGGCCGTTCGCCCACGTGGTGGTGGACGAGGCCCAGGAACTGACCGACGCGGAATGGCAGATGCTGCTGCTGCGCTGCCCGTCCCGGAGCTTCACCATCGTCGGCGACCGCGCCCAGGCCCGGCGCGGGTTCACCGAGTCGTGGCGGGAGCGACTGGAGCGGGCCGGGCTCGACCGGATCACCGTGGCGTCCCTGAGCGTCAACTACCGCACGCCCGAGGAGGTCATGGCGGAAGCGGAGCCCGCCATCCGCACCGCGCTCCCGGACGCCAACGTGCCGACCTCCATCCGCAGCAGCGGCGTCCCCGTCGTCCACGGCTCCGTCGCGGACCTGGACGAGGTCCTGGGCACCTGGCTCGCCACGCACCCCGAGGGCACCGCCTGCGTCATCAGTACGGCCGGCGCCACCGCCCTCGACGGCCTCGACGCCCTCGACCGTGCCGCGCCGCGGGCGGCGTCCCGCGTGCGCTCGCTCACGCCGGAACTGTCGAAGGGCCTCGAATTCGACCTGGTCGTCCTCATCGACCCGCGGTCATTCGGCGACGGCGTGGCAGGAGCCGTCGACCGCTACGTCGCGATGACCCGCGCGACCCGCCAACTCGTCGTCCTGACGAGCTGACGGGCTGACGGGCGCCGCTCCCCTAGCCGAGCTCGTAGTCGAACCAGATGCGGTGCGTGCCGTCGGCGTCCACGGCCATCCCCCCGGCGCCGGAGATCCCGGCCAGCTCGCCGGTACCGCTGGAGGGCACGAGGGTGAAGAACTCCGCCGTGCGTTCGCTGCCGGTCGTGGTCGCCGAGTGCACGAAGTTGAAGGCGCCCGCCCGCCCGTGCAGGGCGCCTTCGAACGACTCCATGGCCACATAGGTGCCGACGCCGCTCGCCTGGTCGAACGCGGCGGTGAAGAGGGTCGCCGAACGCCCCTCGGCCTCCCCCTCGTAGTGCTTCTCCATCGTCGCCACGCCTACGGGCAGTGCGGTGGGCACGGCCGGTTCGGGCTTCAGCTCGGTCGGGACGAACGCTTCGACCGTGAAGGTCGCGGTAGCTCTCATGCGCCGACCGTAGCGGGACCCTCTGACAATCGCGGGCCGCCGAGCTGCTGGACGCCGGCGGCGCGCGTCCCGCCCCTCTCCCCACGCCCGGCGGCCCGGACGCGGCCGTCGTCTCCGCCCGGGGCACGGCCCACGAGCTGCTCCTCGTCATGTACGGCCGGATCCCGCTGGACTCCCTGCGGCTCGAGGGCGACCGGCGTCGGATCGAACTGCTGCAGAGCTGGGACCCGGAGGCCTGGGTCGCCCCTTTCGGCCCAGGGCTCCCCGGACACCGCACCGGTCAGTCGACGGGCCAGGAGTCGGCCAGCATCTGCCGGGTGTCGGCGAGGAGTTGGGGCAGCACCTTGGTGTGTCCGACGACCGGCATGAAGTTCGTGTCCCCGCCCCAGCGGGGCACGATGTGCTGGTGCAGGTGCGCGGCGATCCCGGCGCCGGCGGCGGCGCCCTGGTTCATGCCGATGTTGAAGCCGTGCGCCCCGGAGGCCTTGCGCAGCGCGGCCATGGCCCGCTTCGTGAGGTCGGCGAGCTCCGCGGTCTCGGGGCCGTCCAGCTCGGTGTAGTCGGCGACGTGCCGGTAGGGGACGACCATGAGGTGCCCGCCGTTGTACGGGTACAGGTTGAGCACGGCGTAGACGTGCTTGCCCCGGGCGACGATCAGGCCGTCCGCGTCGGACATCTCCGGAATCCCGCAGAAGGGACAGCCGTCACCGGCCTCCGGGCCGGTCGGCTTGTTCTCCCCCTGGATGTAGGCCATCCGGTGGGGCGTCCACAGCCGCTGGAACGCGTCCTGCGTGCCGACACCGATCTGCTGCTCCGGCTCACTCGTCATGGGATGCAGCATATGACCTTGCCGTCACGGACGAGGAAGGCCCCCCCGCAAAGAAAAAAAACCCCGGGCCCTACGAGGGCGGGAACGGGCCCC